>JAPYUB010000060.1 GCA_029942125.1 Candidatus Thalassarchaeaceae archaeon
CATCAATCCGGCACAATTTGACCCTCTAGCAGAGATTGAGGACGCCCGTGCTCGAAGACCAAAGCGTGAAGAACGCCTTGAAACACTTGAGAAAAAGCGCAACAGTGCTCGCATCAACGTCTATCTTTTTCTTGCACTTACTGTGATTCTGGGTATATTCTCATTCTTCCCAGGGCCTATTCATGGGGACGTCTTTGATAATCCACAGGCACAGATGAGTCCGAACGAAGCTGAGAATTGGATTCGTGATGGTGGCGACACCGATCAATATCGCGACAAAATTTGGGATGGTTCAACAAATGCCAGTTCCGCGCACATGAACATCTACATTCCCCCTCCGTTGCCTGACATGGGTTCAACTTCCGTCATTCGGGTCGATGTTACCTTTGTCTCCTATCGAAACTCAGGTTCAACTCACTTCAAGGCAGGAATGTTCGATGGAAATTGTGGTGTTCTACCAGCACACGAGAGCTTGCATGTAGATTCATGGCACCTCAGCGAAGAGGATCTCGGCCCCGGTGAGAAAGTGGAATTCACTTTGTACACCCAGCCAGGAAAGAAATGCATTCTAATTGAATGGGTCGAACCCGTAGACAATCCGGGAACTCTTGCTACAATGGACGCGGAGGTTGCAATTTATTGGCCGCGCATGTTCACTGTTCCAGTGGGCCTCATCACTTTCCTGATGGCTGGCTTCGCTTTCATCGGTGCTCAGAAGACAGGCAAGGCGTACAAGGGAATCAAGTATCCAGAAGGTCGCCCCGAAAAGAAGATTGAAGAAGAGGTTCTAGAAGTCGCCGAAGCAGAACAGCGTGGAGATCAATTGGGTGTCCCTGAGGTTGAGGTACCTGAAGATGCAGATGCTGTAGTTGTCACTGGCCCATCCTTGGCAGAGGCGGCCGCAAGTCCTGAACAGGATGATACAGCTCCCGTAACCGAAGAAACGCTTCCGCAAGATTCACCTACGGAAGCGGCGGCATCGGCCGATGAAGAAGAACCAGCAAAGGCAGAGAATTCAGCTGATGCTTGGAACGATGAACAATTGCTAGGAGCCGGTTGGTCGCAAGAGCAGATTGATGCGATGCGAAATGGTTGAAACCTTCTCAGAATGCAATATTGTTTCACACGTTGAGCGAAGAGGTTGAAAGCGACAGGCATTGCCATCCTCTCTGAGGATGGTCTATGGACGAGAACGAACTCTCCGCCATGACCGTTGTCAAACTTAAGGAACGTCTCAAAGAATTGGGATTGCCAATCAGTGGAAAAAAAGCGGAACTCGTTGCCCGTCTATTGGAGTCAGAGCCAGAAGAAGTAGTAATAGAAGAAGAAGAAGAAGAAGAAGAAGAAGCCGTTCTAATCCTCGATGATGACGATGATGACCCCACATACGCCGCAGAATTCGATATGGACGAAGTTCTAGAAGCTGAAGTTTTTGAGGCTGAGATTCTTGAAGACGAGGACGAATCAGACATTACGCATACCGTTCCAAGTTCAATCAAAATGAGCCCCGCTCCGTTTGCATCTCGTACAGTATGGTACAAGGATGGAACGACCATTGCTACTCTTCTCGTCATCTTGTTACTGGCTGGAGCTGGTGGTTGGTGGTATCTCAATGAAGATGCAGCCGTATTCCAGACCGCACCCTCTCGCTATGGCGATAATCTACAATTCACAGTGACCAATGGTTTACTCTTGGCAGATGGTGAAGACATGGTCGGATATATTCGAGATGCTGCAGGGGGTGGCTTGGATCAAGTCTGTGGAGAACTTCGCATCGATTTCAGTGGAACCGGCTCAGCATCCATCACTGATGGTACACCCACCGACCTCAAAGATCCAAGTGACACATATCTAGAGGGCGCAGTGATGGCCAATGGAGCTTATGGACGGACATGGAATGCTGTCGAATCTAATTTGGTTTACGATCTCGATGCGGATCTTTCAGGATTCACATGGTCTGCCATCGATCAAGATTCTTGTAGCACAAATACGGATTGGACAAAAAGAAACAATCAGTTGAACATCGAGATGACTCAGTGGAATGAAATTACAGAACGAAAATTACTTCGTTCAGATACCGCAGTTGGTTTTGTTGATTCAGATGGCCAATCATCGAGTGCAACCGCCTCCACCTTTGGTGGAATTGTTGGTTCTGACACCATCTCCAACTTGATTGAGGATGCTCTGTTACCGATGCATCCAGTGAATCTGTACGATATCTTCCAATTGACAATCCTCACTGAAGGTTTAACCGGTGAACATGGAGATTGGGCTTGGGAAGTTGGTTCTACCAGTACAATCGGTGGCCAGGATGCGATTCAAATTTTCATGCATCACATCGATATCGGGAAATGTCTGGGTCGAGCCGAGATGGTCTTGTGGGCCATTCCTGGGCAACCCTTACCTGCACGTCAGGTCGTCGAGATGTCTATTGACAAATCAGGAACCCACTCTTCTTGTTCTTTGACGATGTCTGAAGCAATCGAACTAACCTTCCCTGAGGGAACCTTCACGACCCGATACACGCTTGAGCAAACCTCATTCAAGCGAGGAACCGAACTTCTTGATTGGCAGCAACACTACGCGACCCGTCCATTGGCCGGTCAAGATGTTCCATCCGATTGCCGGCAGGGTATTTCCACCGATGATTGTGTGGTTTGGGCCACCCACATGTGGGACAATTCCTCAACCCGTTCGTTCACCCTAGAGCAAGCCCTCATTTGCGTGACCACAGATAGTGATGCCTTTGGAGCAGCCCACACCGCCCTCAATAGCGACGGTTACGTCTTTGCTGCGTTGGATGATCGTACGGGAAATTCTCCGGTCTGGAATATTTCATGGGTCAGTTCGGTTGAGGCAGGATGGGTTCGGGTAACTTGGCCTGGTGGCGAAAATTGCTTGAATTCAGGCGATGGCCCAATCAGTGGTGATGACAAACCCGAACACGCACGAGATCGAATTCCAACCACTCATAGAATAGCCGCACTAGAGAGCCGCATGGTTTCATCCACATTGTATCCTGACCTGTATCCTCAAGTCACGACATCAGGGGTTCTCCGCGATGATGTTCAAATCGGATATGCATTGGTTGTTCCAGAGGATAACGCGGTTTCAGATTGGTTGGATGAAATTAACTTCCTCGAGGGCCAAGTGACCGTCTATCTTGAACGAACTTGGACTTCAGGGGATACCGACCACAGCCTCCGAGTTGGAATGGATGGAAAGACGGGGCGTATGGTGGGATGGGCCCAGACTTCGACACCCTCCTAATGTTCAAAAAAACCCCATTTCGGGCTTGATTTGTCCCGTCAGCCTCAAGAGCGCAGCAAGAGCGGAAGCAATTGGGATGCATCATGGATGAGGAAGATGTGCTACCCGAGGCGGTAGCCGCGCCCTTGGTGGTCGAATTCACTGAAGAAGAGATAGAATATCCTGTATCCGATCCATTGAGTTCTGCTGAACCTCGACCAGAGATTGAACTTCCAAGAGGGAGGCCGACTCCTGCTAATCGTGGGCGCGTTGTGACCGTCATGAATCAGAAAGGTGGGGTCGGAAAGACGACCACAGTCATCAATGTTGCAACACATCTCGCTTTGCACGGCGTTCGTGTCCTTGTGGTTGATTGTGATCAACAAGGAAATTGTGCTACGGGCCTTGGAATCGACAAGAGCCGCGTCAAGCACACGACTCGTACTCTATTTACTGAGCCAGAACAGGCTCCTTCGTGTCGACATGCAACTGCTATCCCCGGCCTTCACCTTATTGTGGGTGAGCGCTCATTGGTTGGACTTGAGCAAGAACTCTCCACACGACTCGGTCGTGAGCGTTGCTTATCTGAAGGTCTTGAGTCTCTGTTGCCACACTACGACCTCATTCTTCTTGATACCGCGCCCAGTTTGGGATTGGTGACCATTAACGCACTTGTTGCTAGTGATGGAGTTCTCGTTCCTGTACAGACTGAATTCTTCGCATTGGAGGGTGTTGCCATGCTGTCTTCGACAATTAGGGAGATTCGTCGACGCCTCAACCCCGAACTTGGCTTCGATGGTGTCATGATGACTATGCACGCTCCAACCTTGTTGAATGGTCAGGTACAGGGACAGTTGAAGGAAACATTCAACGATTTGATTGTCGAACCACCAATTCGCCGCAATATCAAACTTGCCGAAGCTCCAAGCGAGGGTATTCCAATTCACATCTACGCCCCGGAATCGAATGGAGGGAAGGATTATCGCGAACTTGCGAATAATCTTGCTCAACGGTGGAATCTCACCTTGGAGTGAATCTTATGGCCAAAAAGCGCGTTTTAGGGCGAGGTCTCGATGATTTGCTTGCTCAGCACGACCAAGATTTACCTTTCTTAGATGCCTACGGTCCTTCGATCGGTGATTCCGAAGGCCTGCCGTCAGGTATTGGGACAGACCCCGTCGAACAGTTGATGGAAGCCATCACGCGTCTTTTGCAGGCCGAAGGTCACCAAGGTTCTGAATTGATTAAACGTGAAGTGAAGGAAAATGGTATTCAGATTATTGTACAGAGTGGCGGTGAGAAATTACCACTCGTCCCTTCTGATTTGGCTGCACCTGGATTTGAAGAAGGAACCCTGGCCACTGACAGAAGCGAAGCCTCCGTCACCATCGTTCAGTGGGGTATCCCCGCTCGTCGTCTACTCGAACGTCTTTGTGAACATTGGTCCGGCGGGTGATTATGTGAGCATCCGTAGTGCTCTGGTTTCAACCTTCATTCTTCGACCGAACAAAACCCTCTATCGATTGTTTCGCCCTTCCTCTCGTCTCGTTCGTTTCGTCGTTCATCCACAAACATGGTTCACAGCGAAGTTGTTCAGCCCGTTCGGAATCCACACTGAGAATACTCATTTTAGCGATGTATCGGGCGTGACATTCACACCTAAGAAGAATGTACGACCCAACACAATCATCGTGTTTCTACATGGAGGTGGTTATTGCATCGGTTCTTCACGGAGTACCCATAGGATTGGATTGGCGAATCTGTCCAAGACGACCTCCTGTGTATGCCATTCCATCGACTATCGTATGGCGCCTGAACATCCTTATCCCGCAGCTTTGGAGGATGCAACGAAAGCGTGGAAGGAAATCGTTGCTGACAATCCAGATTCTCAAATTATCCTCAGTGGAGATTCCGCGGGTGGTGGCCTCAGTCTTGCATTGATGATGTATTTGCGTGATGAAGGATCTCGGTTACCAGATGCGGCAGTATTATTCTCGCCTTGGACCGACTTGACCTGTAGTTCACAGACATACAAGACATTGGCCAAAGCTGATCCAATGCTAGCTCGTGTTATCCCGGATGATTGTGCTGGCCATTACGTCCCTAACTCTGCTAATCGGAAAGATCCATACATCTCTCCAATGTTTGGTGATTTCACCGACCTGCCTCGAACGCTGATTCTTGTCGGCGATCGAGAAGTGCTTCTCGATGATAGTCGAAAGGTGGGAAAGAAAGCCAAAACCGCTGGTGTCCAGATTGAAGTTGACATATGGCCGGGAATGTTTCACGATTGGTGGCTGTTCGGTCCATCAGTCCCTGAATCCAAGCAATGCCTTCGCAAGGTTGCTGAGTGGATTTAATTCCGAGCAAGTGAGCCCATTGGGTCCCATGGCGGCAGTACGTGCGGCTCTTTGGATAGCGCCGCCCGCATCTCATCGGTGAGATACGAAGATGGCGCAGCAATCTCAAACATGTATTCATCAAACCAACTATCGTTCATGGTGAAGAATCCCTTGATACCACTCTTCTTATCTCCCCAAGAATTCTCAACACGCCATCGTCGAGTATTACCCTCAACAATGTCCACTCCAGTGAACAACATTGCATGTGTCATCATGGTTTGATGATAGCGTAAGCGATCGGCTTTTTCAAGACCAAATTCCATCCCATACATTTCCTTGAATGAGAACAATTCGGCATCCCATAGCCCTCTTTGTCGATGCATCTGCTTGCCAACATCACAACCCATCCAAACTGGAAAACCATCTTCCAACAGCCGCTTAGTGATGTCTTTCATTTCGTCCATGCCAATGTTGAGATAGACGACGGGTGGTCCTCCCGCAACATTCTGTAGAAAATCCACAGTGTAGGTTTCCAATGTCGGATTTCGTGGATCATGAACCAGACACACATAGTCTTCATAATCCATGGTGACGAATTTCTTGGCAAATTCTTGAGGGGTCATTTCTCCTTCTCGATGGAATTTATCATTCTTGTCTCGCCATTGCCAATCAAAGGTCTCAGGTGGAGTACCAAGATGGATACAGAGCACTCGCCAGACATCCGCCAATCGATCATCTTTATGCTGCTCGATGTCTTCATCAGAAGCCCCATCATTCGTCATGTTTCTCAGTTCCATTGCAGATGTCCGAAGCATGTGGTTGAGAGCAGCATTCATTCGACGAGTTGCAGAGGAGGAGTACGATTCGGGGTAGGCTGACTTTGGCACAAGACCATGCTTTTGGACAAGATTGACGGCCATGTTCCACTGCCCTCCATCGTCCAGTGGGTGGTCCAAAAGGAAGGCAACTGTTCGATCATCTAGAGGACTATCTGCAGTTTGAATAATGGAATACAGAAAGTGGTTGGCTCGTTCGAATTTATCCCAAAAATGAATGTGAGCCTGACTGAATTCGAATTCTTTCAAACCCATCTCTTTCATTGCGCCGACTCTGAATAGATTGAGCATTGCGAATAGCCAACACCGTCCACTGCTCTTCTGATTCGTAACCTTCCAGTCATCAAGTTTGATTGAGAATGTGAAATCGGTATTAGCGACAATCTCTCGATTTAATGCAATGTCCAACACATCGCTAGCCGTCACAGCGTTTTGGACGACTTTTGCATTGGGGTCCGCATCAAATGTAGCTCTGAATCTGGCAATCTGTTCTGGAGTGACAACGGACATTGGCTCACCTATGGTGAGCCCTCCCCCATCACCGACAACGCTTAGTCATCACGCTTGGCTAGCAAGGCAGCCGATAGTCCCACGATAATGGTGGCAATCAACGCGGGTGCTGGCATTGGCTCCGGTTCAAGTACAGCAATAATATCAGGACAGTTGTTGCCGCCATTGTCTTCGCCAGAGACCCAGCAATCGGACCAGACCTTTCCACCTTCGGCAAAGCCTCCTTCCGGGAACTTCTCATCTTCGCCGTTAGAATAGGTCAGAACTATGTCATAATTGATGTAAGAATGCGTTTCAACTGGTGTGATGGTACTCGACCAATTCTCTTCGGATCCATTCATGGTGATTTTTTCTGGAGGATTACAAACGCCGCTGTTGATGCATTGTTGAACGGTCCACTCGACAGTGGTTCCATTTCCAGCAGCCTCACTTGAGAGAACCAGGCTGATGGTAAATTCGACTCCGTCTGTGGATACTTCCGGCGTTTGAATCGAATCGATGGGAGTCCCATCGACTTCGATTGTGTGATTGACCCCCGAATCTTCCGTTGCCACGACATAGGGTATGCAGAGTGAAAGTGCGAGAATGAGGGCTAGCAAACGGCGCATCATATGATGTCGTTGTGTCTTTCCTTGAATAATGCTCTTATGATTTGATTTTATTAAGCTCATCCGCGGGAAATGATTCACCGAAATATAGGCATAATCGGAAATCATCCCATGTACCTGCTCAATATAGTATGAGCGTGCGCGCCGGTAATATGGCACAAGGTACTGTCAAGTGGTTCAATCAGTCGAAAGGCTTCGGGTTCATCGAACGCGAAGGTGAAGGAGACTTGTTTGTCCATATTACGAATGTAGAAGGAAGAATAGAAGACGGAGACACCGTAGAATTTGAGGTTGGCGAAGGTCCAAAGGGACCCAATGCCATCAATGTCCGCAAGGCCGAGTGATTATAATTCGAGCTCCCAGAGCTCATCACCAATGTGGTGCAACATCTTCACCGCCTTGTTTTTGGTCGCTTCGACCATATCTTCTGAGTCCATCATAGCCCAGCCTATGGCCAGCGGTTTACCGTGGGATTGGTCTCGAATCCAGATAAGATCGCCTGTTTGGATGCAGCCACATGCGCTGTGAATTCCAGCAGCCATGCAATCGGCTCCATTCATCAAGAAAGGGATTGCACCGAGATCGACTTCACACCATTTCAATGTTGGATTCCAGGCCAAGATACCGCGCAGGGTTGGGAAAGCGATGGTTTCTCCTTCCGTATTTTCAACCTCCATGCCCAGGGGCGATTTGTCAACGATTAGCAAATTCCAAGGGCCAAATGTTGCGGTTTCAAGAAAGGTTGAGGAAAGGTCCATCTCAACCCCGAGTGGAATCGTCAATCTCTCGATGAGACCCTTGATCTTCTTGTGTCGTACCGGCTTGCGACCTTTGAGTTTCCAATCTTTCTTGGCCACGATTCAAACGGGTGATGGACGCTCCTTGAATCCTCGCTTCCGAACAATCTGGAGGGTTCATAAGAGGCGAGAACATATCTCTGTCCATGTGTGATTTATTTGCGATGAGTTGTAACGACGAAGACCGAGCAACGCAGAGCCTTCCTCGCTTTGCACGATATGCCACTGGAAATCCCCATGGTTGGGGCATGGGTTGGTATGAAAACGGACAAGCCCGCATTGAGCGTGAGCCTTGTAGAGCCGATTTTTCTGACCGATTCTATGATTCAATTGAAGAAGCTCGCTCTACAAACATGATTGCCCATGTCCGCTATGCTACACATGGAGAGCATACGACCTGCAATTGCCATCCGTTCAAGCGCCGTTATAGTGGACGGGATTGGATTTTTGCCCACAATGGGTGGGTGCATGGTGTCGACGATCATTCTCTTTCTGAGGGAGAAACAGATTCTGAGCAAATTTTCAATCACATCATGGATGAGATTGAACGTTATCAGAGCAGAGGAGAAATTCGTGGCACCTATCCTGCTCTCAAGCATGCGATTGGGACCGTCTTTGAGCGATATGGTGAACATATCAATCTGAATTTGCTCATCAGCGATGGTAACATGCTCTACGTCTATCATCACTATCCGGGCAAGCCAATTTATCTGGTACGTCGTTCGAAGGAATATGGCAATGCTGCTTTGGTATCTACTAGAGAGTTGTCGGGAGAGCATTGGATTGAACTCGAACCTGACCGTTTATTGGTTCTTGACCGTGGTGAAGTATTCGTGTATTCCACCCCGCTCATTTGATGCTTGGTCTGCGCCTCGGCCAGTCATGCCGAGTATTTGGTGCGCGCTTCGGACTTTCGCTGCACACGCTAGGGAGATGGGTGGTGAACCCCTTTCCTCACCTCGTTTCTTTCTCAAGCCGTGGGCTGCTCTTGCACAACCTCCAATAGGCTGTGAAATGGTGCTCCCCCTGCATCTAAATGAGGCTCATCATGAGGTTGAACTGGTTCTCAAATTGGGGCAGAATGCAACACTCAATGAAATTGCAGTAGGCCTTGATTTGACAGATCGTGGAACTCAGGAGGAGGCCAAGAATGCAGGGATGCCCTGGACGCAATCGAAGGGATTCGCGAACAGCGCCATCGTTGGAAATTTCGTCGAACCACCCGTGGGTCTGGCTCATATTCGATTGGAATTAGCAGTCAATGGTGAACCCCGTCAAGAAGCATCGATTGGCGATATGTCGTTCACTCCACTCGACCTTCTGTCCAGTCTTTCCCAATGGGCCCCGCTCGAAGAAGGAGATTTGCTGTTCTGCGGGACTCCGTCCGGAATCGGTCCATTGGCCAGAGGTGACCACGTTCAAGCACGGATGCTCCGCGAAGATGGTACCGTACTTTCAGAACTTGACCTGATGTTGGCCTGATTCAAGGTGGCACGGATTCGTGCAAGTTGAGGGTGGCTCGCGCCTTCTCCACATCATCCACAGAAAATGCGAGTTCGGTATCCCCGCGATATCGAGACAGAACGTAAATCGAAGTAATATTCACACCAGCGTTACTCAAACGCTCGGTGAAATCTGCGAGTGAACCAGGTCTGTCTGGCATGACCAGAGTAAGCAATTCATTCACCGTATAGGAGATTTCCATCTCATCAAGAGCCATTCGGGTCTCAATCATCTGATCGGTCACAACGGCCACGTTTGGAGCGGCACGACCTATTGCGCACATGGTCTGGATGTTGATACCTCGATTTGAGAACTCGCGGCTGACGCGAGCGAGTTGTCCAGCTTCATCGGGCAGGGCCATTGTGAACTCCATCATGGGTTATCGCCGGTTCCGCTGGGCTGTGTTTTGGCTATTTACCCACCGGATGTCAAAATATTGCCAATCGCGCTCTTGAAATAAGGGAAGCAGGTCGCCCGCTTCCCAGAGGGAAGAACATGGCACACTGGCACGGTATCTCACGACGCAAGCCATCAGGTGGTCGTCTCAAGCGCCCAAGCAGTTATCGCGGCAAGCGTCGTACTGAAATTGCATCTGAAAAGCAGTTCACTATGATTGGTGATACCAATCGTAAGGTGTACAGAAAGCGATCAGGCTCACAGACCGTTCGTGTTCTGTACGACACCGTCATCAATGTCGCTGACAAGAAGACCGGCAAGGCCGTCAAAGCGACTCTACAATCC
>JAPYUB010000061.1 GCA_029942125.1 Candidatus Thalassarchaeaceae archaeon
TGACAATACAATCGATGTTGTCTGCCTTTGAAACCAAGATTGGAATCATGTCGCGATCCGGTTTCTTGGCAAAGTAGGAACGAACTCTGTCTTGCAGATTGGTCGCCTTGCCTACATACAGAACTCTACCTTCTGTGGTCTTGAACAGATACACACCGGGTTGAGTCGGCAGATGCAGCGTCTTTGGATTAACCGCCATCGCCCAACCTCAATCTGTGGCGTGCGCCGCCGCGAATCAACCCTCTGCCCACAACAGGTGAAGTGTCTTGTGTAAAGGGAGCACCGGATATTCCATGCTGCCCGAGTCACAGGCGCGTATCTTGCGTCTTCTCGCTCGTTATCCTGACGAGTTGACTGAGGCATGGGATGTGCCTCGGGAACTCTCACTTCCAGGAATCTCAGAATCACTAGGATTGGTCCGCAGTGCGCTGCACGATCCACTCAAGGCATTGGAGGATGAAGGTCTCGTCCAGACACGCACTGCCCATGTGATAGGTGGAGGTTCTCGCAAGCGTAACGTGATTCATCTCACAGCCAAGGGGAGGCAACAAGCTTCCACTCTGGTAACCACCTCTGGACATTCGATGGAGATCGAAGCAACCGATGGTCTACATGGACGAGAATCCGAACTTGGACAACTCGAGTCCGCCTTGTCTGATGGTGCTGCCATTCTCACTGGTATGCCTGGCATTGGAAAGACCGCATTGTTGCAAGCACTTCCTTCAGCACGCTATGTGACAATGGACGCCTCGATGGACGCCCAGATGCTCACAGCCTCATGGCTTGAGATTGAGGATGCACCCATCGATTTAGAGGCTCAGGTGGAATTGCTGTCCGCAGTCTCCGAGATTCTCGTCGCTGATGAGGTTCAGGATGTTCACTCTCGCCATCAATCCGCAGTTCATGCGCTCCTCAACAATCTCATTGAATCCAATACAAGCATCGCAATTGGAATGCGTGCACCTTGTCCTTTTGACAATGCAATTACACTTTCTGGAATCGATGCAGAGGCGGGTCAACAACTGCTTGGAGAAGAGATTGATTCTGAGACGGCTGCGGATGTTTGTGAAGCGCTAGATGGCCACCCACTCGCCCTGCACCTTTGGACCCCTTCAGATGATCTGCCTGAGGCTAGTGATGCCGTTCAGGCCTTCGTCGAGGAAACCGTTCTCTCAAGACTCGCAGAGGATGCGCGTGTCAGTCTCGATACCTTGAGTGCTGAGCCGCGCCCCGTCATGGCATCTCACCTCGATGCGATCGAAATTGATCCATTGGATAATGCCGCATTGTTGCGCTGGCCGAATGGTCGAGTCGAAGTTCAACATCTGATTCGCAATGTCCGCAGGGTTGCTTGGGACCCACCAGAAGCGATTCATCGACAGGCAGCAGAACGCTGGTCTGAGATTGACGATGGGGAAGCTCGCTGGTTTGAGGCCTATCATCGGACAATGGCTGGGGAGGATACAACGGATTTTATCGTTGAGAACAGCGCCTCGATTCTTTCCGAAAGCGCCGCCGCTGCAGCCCTTCTCGACGACGTTCTGCATATGCTGCCTGATGCGCATGAATTGCGACGAATGGCGGCTCGATTGGCCTTGGAAAGAGGGGAGCCCGACATTGCAGCGGATTATCTCAGCGACCTTCCACAACCCAACCATGCTCTCTTGGCTCGCCTACATCGATCACAGGGTAATTTAGCGGCCGCCGAAGAGGCTGAAAGCAAGGCGCAGTCATCTGCTTCAAAGGCCAACGCGGCCCAAATGCATCTGTCGCGAATGGCCGCTCTTCTCGATGACCGATTGCCGAGTGAAACCGGCGATTTGGATGCCGTTGAGAAAGGTCTTTCCAGCGTCCAACTATCCAATTTAGAAGATTCACAGAAGCGCTCGGCCATCGTACTCATGGCCATGCTCAGACATCGCATGGCTATGCTTCGTGGAGATGGAGATGCCGCCGCCGCGGTTCGCAACGATTTGACTGAACTAGCCGATGGAGGCGACCCGCTCATCGACCGTATGTCCCATCTTGAGGCCCTGCATCTCTCAGATCCAGATGGTTCCAAGAGATTGGAGGCCGAAGGGGCGATGCGCCGCCTTGTGGGACGCACCTCGGAAACATTGCAACGGGTCTCACTTGGATTGGCTCTTGTCCAAGCCCAAGCCCGCTCTAATCCACCCGGGGCAGCAACCACTCTCGAAACGCTCCGAAGTCTGCCCTTACCATTGGACCAAGCCGCCGGTCGTAGATTGGATGCTCTGCTCTGGTATTGGCATGGGGAATTGGAATCTACCAACCGTCTGGCGTACTGGCGTGAAGCCATCCTTCGGTTCCGCCGTGCGGAATGCCCCCGTGCAGCTCGTTCTCTGACGGTAATATTGCACAAAGCGCTCTGAAAGTCGGTTTAGCCCTCCTAGGAGGGCAAACCGGAGGCCGAAAGCATTCAATGGGATGTGGAACCGCACGATGCCATGGTGGTGCGTGGAAAGAGTGTCATGCTCTTCATTTCCGTCTTATTGCTCGCAAGTTGGACCTCGCTGGTCCCCGCTGCTCTGGATGTATCCGAATTCTCACAGACTGAAGGCCGGGCCTCGACCACTTGGTCGAGTTCGATGACCCTAACCAGCGACTACACTGTGGCTGCAGGTGACACGCTCATCATCGCTGCTGGGGCGATAATTTCGTTCGATGACAATGTTCGGCTGTATGTCGAAGGTGAACTCGATGTGACTGGAACCGCATCAAACCCCGCTATCATCACCCGATCTGATGATGCGACTGCTCACGAAGGCATTCAATTCAACGCCACCAGTCGTGGTCGTGGCAGTGTCATTGAGCATCTTGTCATCGAGCATGCCGAATGGGGCATCACAATCTACGACAGCAATCCAACGTTGAACGATGTTTACATCGAAAATGTGGATTATGTCGGCATCGACATGTTCGACAACGCCAACCCCACTATCCAGAGATTGACGATTCAGGATGGAGGTCAGGATGTAGCCTCTTCATCAGTCAACAATCGGTATGGGATTGGTTTGTCCATCGGCGCCAACAGCAACCCTCTGGTTCTCGGAGCGACATTCGACAATCTGACCACCCGAGCGGTCAACATGTGGGGTGACTCCTCGGGATTTCTACGTGACCTTGTAATCAGCAACATTTCAGCGATTGGGGCTGGCGGCTGGCTCTCTGCTGGAGTCTGGGTAGAGGACAGCGTCGTTCTGTTTGACAATGTCAGCGTTGACCGATCAGATACTGGAATTTGGGTACAACATATCAGTGAAACCGTGAGCACTCGCCCAACTTTCTGGGACACCACGGTGACTAACAGTATGTATCGCGGCGTCATGGTTGAACAAGCCAATCGTTCAAATTTCAATTCACCTCTCAACGCTATTTTTGAGAATCTCGAGGTTCGCGGGTCAGGTGGTACTGGAGCAAAGACCCCTGGACTCTGCTACCACGCTATTGGCGTCAACACCAGTGGAATTGACCTTACCGATTCACGAGCGATTGACAATGCTTGCAACGGCTTCAAGGCATACATGATTGATTCAGCAACCATCGTCGACAATTTGACCATCGTCAACAGTGGAAATCCAATTGCGACTAGCAATAACGACCGAGCGGGACTCTTCCTTCGAAGTGCGAGCTGGGCTAGCCAATTCCACAACATCAGTGTCACCGGTAGTCCAGGCAATGGCATCTATCTATCCAAGGCCAGTCTGCAGGGGAACACTTGGTCTGCGACTAACAACAGCGGTCACGGACTATATGTTGACGAATCACATCCGGATGTCACGAACATTAGCGTCACCGGCAACGGCCTCAATGGTCTACGGGTGTACGATTCCAGCAATGTCGAACTGTACGATTTGACCAGTGCCGACAACGGTGCCTTGGCTCTAATTCCAGAACAGGGTTTTGGTCTTACTTTCGAGAAATCCAATGATGCAACCTCTGGTTCAAAGAACGTCTCTTGCACGCGCTGCTCCTCAACGAATGATGCTTGGGGTGGGGTGCGCATCGAGAAGAGCATCGACCTTCAGTTCCATGATCTCGTGGTTACGGATCCAGGAAACAGCGGGCTCGCTGTCGAAATCGACAATGGCGGCCTCACCTTTGATGGATGGGTGGATATCCACGGCTTGGAAGTTCAAGCCAATCGAACCGGCCCCATTGTCCAACTCACCGACACCGAAGCTCACATCTCGAGCGTTCGCCTCAATGGAACGCACAATGGTCTTGCATGGGATGGGAGTGACGATGCGCTCACCAGTTCATTCTCCGATGTTGTGCTTTCTGGTGCCAATTGCCTTGAGTTAACCGATTTACACTTGGTGGTTGCAGCAGGTATCGATGTTTCTGCATGCACCGGTCAGATCAACTTTCGTGATTCCACAGTCAATATGTCTCATGCGATTCAAGGTTCATCGGTCACTTTCGACATGACCGGTCAACCGAGTACCCTGCGTTGGATTGATTCGGCAGACCTTGGATTACTCAATGTCGGTGTGGGGAGCCTAGTCGATGAGATGTGGACAATGCATGTGTGGGTAACCAATCAGCACAACCACGGATTGCCTAATTCGGTTCTCAATCTCTCCTTCGATCAAGTTGAATCCGCTCAAGTTCACACTATGCCCTACAGTGGCCACACGGTCATCGGTCCGTTTTCAGCACAGCAGACCGACTGGTTTGGATCTAGTGCATGGACGGAATACTGGGTTGGGTGTGAATACGATGGCGAGCGTGCAGATTCTGGCACCTCTGAACCCATTCCAGTCAATCGTGTACCCAACTTCACTTCACCTGTGGTCATTTGTGAGATTACCTTGACCAATCAGGCCCCACTCATCATTTGGGATACACCACTTGACGAGGAGGTTTTCGGCAGCGGTGCTGAGGTTGAATTCAATGCATCTGAGAGCTGGGATTTGGACGATGACCCCATCACGTACGGTTGGACCAGCAGCATCGATGGGGGTTTGCACCCAGCTTGTATGCAGACCAATGGGGGCAACCTGTCATCCTTCGTTGCCAATCATCCAACCAATGCTGGATGCCTGTCAGATGGATTGCATGATATCATACTCGAAGTCTGTGATGATCAGGGCAACTGTGCCAATGAGAGCCGCGAGATTGAGTTGCGTAATCTACCTCCTGTCATCGATATCATCACCGATCCAGGAGTCTCTATGGACGGAGCACTGCGCGTCTTCCGAACCGCACCTCTTCACATCAACATGACTGGGACCACAGACCCCGAAGGGGACCCCATCCTATGCGGCATCGATGTATCCTACCGGTCTGGAGATGGCGCTCTAGAACCCTGTGCGATGGAGTGGAATGCAACCTTCCTCGATGCTGCGGATTCGATGACATCCTTCACCTACACAATCACGGTCACCGATGGGGTCAACACACCGGTCGACCTAATCTATCAAATTGAACTGGTCAATGAATTGCCACATCCACAGTTCACCATCACTCGGTTGGGCAATACGTCAGCATTTACGGTTCAGCTCGATTCCTTCGGTTCCCATGACCCTGAAGGAGATCCAATCATTTCCCGCTGGTCAAGCGATTTGCTCGGCCCCATGTTCGATGATGGTGATGGCGTATGGACCGGCCGATTACCTGCCGGAACGCACCAAATTACCCTGTCCTTGAGCGATGACAGAGTCGAGCATCTCGATGTCTGGTCAACCCACACTGAGACGCTAATTGTCGAGAACACACCCTCGACAGCGATGATTTCCAGCCACTCAGATTTCTCTACCGATTCAAGCGTACTCAATCAATTCGAATCCGAAGGCAGTGGTGATTGGGATTTGTCTTGCGCTGATTACAGCGATGATTGGGCAATGACTCACATCTGTGAGGATGGTCAAGTGGTCAATCCCGACAATGTAGCTGTACGTTGGGATTCAAGCCTCGTGAATAGCGCACTGGGCACTGATTGGTCCTTGTCCGCGCGCCTGCCCGCGGGACAGCAGACAGTGTCTTTCACGGTCGATGATGGCGTCAATCCGCCCTCAGTATCTAGTATCGATGTAGAGGTCTCAGAGAGCGCCCCTGTGTTGGTTCTGACCAGCCCAATCCCTGGCATTGAAGTGGATAGCGATGGTCTTATTCTGTTCGATTTCAGAGGCTCGTTCGATGCTGATGGCGATGACTTTTGGGTCAACATATCCAGCGATCTAATTGAAGATCTAATCGTCGAGAATGGAACCACGGATTATTGGTATAATGACGAGTTGCCATCCGGTGTCCACAATCTTACATTCAACCTGACCGATTCAACCGGACGAACTCGAATTCACAACCAGATTCTACATGTGAATCCAACCGCTCCACACGCCATCATCTCCTCGCTCACCGAAGGCCTGTATATATCACCTGGAGAATCGATTGTCTTCGATGGTTCAGAATCGTGGGATGCTGATGACGACATCATCCAGTACATCTGGCATCAATTGACTTCCAGTGGCTCAGATGAAGTCGCCAATGATGTCAATTTCACTGCGTGGTTCCCACCAGGGCAACACACCTTCACGCTAACTGTACGCGATTCCCGCGGCGTCATGGATATGGCTTGGATCAACATCACTGTGGGCGCATCCAATCCAGTGCTTTCCCAACTTTCAGTCAATCTCAATGAACTGGAATCCGATGTCAAGAACACTGTCGTTGTCAGTGTATTCTTGCAGGATGCGGATGGAACAACGCAGATGGAGGGTAGTGTACAAGGCCGCGTATCCTTTGGTTCCAACAGTGATGAATTCACTATGTACGATGATGGTGCTGGAAGTGATGCTGTTGCTGGCGATGACATCTACACAGGTATCATGACGACCAATCCAGGAACAGAAGAATGGGCAAGTGTCGAAGTCTGGGCTCTGGACGGAGACCTGTCATCCAACGTGGTCAAAGAGCAATTGGCCATTCATCAAGCATCCGGAATTTCTGGTGTCTTCGGCCTCTTGGGCTCAAATGGCATTGTCGCTCTGGTTGCGATTCTTCTCATATTCGCTCTGATGGGTGGCCTGTATATCCTGCGCAGCAAGCGACAATTGGCCGCAGACCTCGAATTAATCGAGTCTTGGGGTGGCGGCCTTGGTGCTGAACAAGGATTCGATCTTGGTGAGCAAGAAACCGCACCTAATATTCCAGACATGGAGGCAGAAGCACCGCCGCCGATGAGCGATTTCGGTGAGCCCTAATCCTTCGTTGCGTAATATTCCGCATATCGTTCGGCATTGAGAGCGTAGGTGTACTCATCGAGTACGCGACGACGACCGTTTGCAGCCATCATTTCTCTCTGTTCGTGGTTGTTTAGAAGTTCATTGATGGCCGCTGACAACGTTTCTGGATGATCAATATCGAATAAACCTCCGACCGTTTCATCGACCATTTCTGGTAGGGGTCCATCATTCACGGTTACAACCGGCGTTCCGCTTGCCATTGCCTCAAGGGGAATCAGCCCTTGTCCTTCGTAATAGGAGGGATAAGCCACTAAATCTGCACTTCTGAACAGTTGTGCCAGTTCTTCGAATGGTAGGCTTGGCTCGATGGTCAAGGCCTCAGAAACACCTAGCTTCTTGGCTTGTCGTTCCAGTGTACGCTTCATGTGACCGCGTCCTACGATGACGAGATGTGCCCCGGGAAAAGTTTCCAAAACCGCCGGCATTGCCTTGAGAAGCGTTCTGTATCCTTTGCGCGCAACTAAACGACCCACAGCCAAGATTAGTGGTGTATCAGTTTCTGTCATGCCCGCGAGCGCATTTTCGTCAGGTTCCCCGTATCGCTTTCGCATTTCTTCGTGCGCGAGTATCGTGTCTTCATGGTCGCAATCCAGGGGCAAGAACATGTTTGTATCCACGCCCCAGCGAACCACTTCACAACGCCAATTTTCTGGTGGATTGTATCGCGACTGAAAATCAGCCTTAGTCGCCTCTGAGTTGGCCACACAGAGGGTCGAAGCTCGAATGGCTGCGCGCTCATATTTCGCATAGTGCTTGGCGGTAAGGAGGATGGCGAGATCGTTGGGGTTTTTCCACACAGCAGATTCACCGTGTTTGGCCGCGCGCGTCATGCCGTCACGCTCTCCTAACCAAGATCCATGCAAACTGGTAATCACTGGACCAATCTTCTCTTTCACCATCTGATACTGTTTTTCTTTCCACGAAATCATTGGCGCGTGTACGTGAACGGCATCGAACGGATCCTTACGATGAATTCGCAGAAGTTCTCTAAGCGCCCATTTTCCATAGGATACGGTGAAAGCCATGGGAAGTGGAGCCCATTTGACTGAAAGAACGGAAACACCCTCTTGTTGCGGAATTTTCTGTGGGTTGCGTTCGACACTCTTGTCACGGCGCGTAATCACTGTAACACGATGCCCTTGTTTGACTAATGCACCGGCTAGATGGAACACAGTCGAGCCCATTCCACCCCAGCGAGGTGGATATTCACCCGATAACATCGCGATATGCAGGTTACACCCTCCAATGGGGCCTGTAAGGCACCCCGTTTTCAATGAATCCGGTTTAAGTGGGGAACGGTTGCATTCAAATCGGTCATCTTGCTCCGAGAGCCGGGGATGTCATGGCTGATACACTACCTGTCCATGTGACTGTCGTGATTCCGACACGGAATGAGGAAGAGGCAATTGTCGATACAATTCGCTCAATTCCGAACGATGGTTGGTGTGAAAAACTCGATTTTCTCATCGTTGATGGCAATTCCACCGATAGAACCCGAGAGTTGGCTGCTGAAGAGGGCGCCTGGGTTGTTATGGAGCCACGAAAGGGCTACGGTCGAGCATACAGGACCGGCTTTGCATTGGCACCCGGTGACATCATTGTGACACTCGATGCCGATTGTACATATCCGGGAGAAGAAGTTCCAGGATTGGTTCGAAAACTAGTTGAAGATAATTTGAAATTCATCACTTGTGATCGTCTTCGACGTGCTGAAGATGGCGCAATGTCAGGATTACACGGATTTGGCAATTGGGGTCTTTCGGCAACAGCTCGGATGCTCTTCTGGTATGGCGTCCACGATTCGCAGAGTGGCATGTGGGTTTTCTGGAAGAATATCATGGAAAATGAGAAGATGCGACCCACCCATGATGGAATGCCATTGTCCGAAGAGATGAAAATCAATGCTCGCCGTGTTTTTGGCAAGAAGAAAGCCGTTGAGATTAGCGTTCCGTACCGCGTTCGCGTTGGTGATGCTGAAATCAATACATGGGGCGATGGCTGGCTCAATTTCCGTTTCCTTTTCGCCAAGCGATTTGGCATCAACCGCACTCGTTCTGAGTGGGGGCCGAACGAAGAGACCCAACGTTGACTCTGAATCATTCGATTTCTGGGCATTTTGTGTAGGGGCAACAGCCTTACGTGTGCGGGTGCCTACGGCACCCGATGACAGCCAAAGGGTTGACCCTGAAGCGCGTTTTCGCTACGACAATCATCCTCAGTATGCTGCTTTCATGTATTCCATCCGTGATTGCAGATGACGATATGGCTTCTGCAAACATTGCAGTTCCAGGCACATCCTATACTGAATGGGTGTGCAACGGAGATGGATGCTCTCACGGCAACGACGTGCGGGATTATTGGAAGGTTGACGCAATCAATGGTGATATTGTCGAGGTCGCGGTATCTGGTCAAATGAGCAACCCAGATAATGGAATTTGTACGTTGTTTGGTGCATTCACAGATGGTTGGGAAGGCGACGTTCGCCTCAAGGATTCAGCTGGAAATGAAATCAGCCATTCTGGTTTTGACAATGATGGACCGACTTCGGTGCAACTCCAAACACCAGCGAGCAGCACGGACAGTTTCTTTGTTGAGATTACAGGTGATGACACAAATTGCAATGACGAAATCGAATATCAAATCACGTTCACCCTTGACGAGTATGACCGTGACACTGATGACGATGGATTCCCAGATCGTGAAGATGATTGTGATGATACCTATGGAACTTCCACCCAAGATAAGGTAGGATGCCCAGATAATGATGAAGATGGGTGGTCTGATACAGGGGATTTGTTCCCTGATGAACCCAGCCAGCATGCAGATTTTGATCATGATGGCTACGGCGATAACCCCAACGGAGTTGATGGCGATCAATGCGCCACTGAATGGGGCGATTCCTTTGAGGACCGCTATGGTTGCCCTGACCGTGACAATGATGGTTGGTCCGACCCCGACGATTGGGGCGAATGGGGTCCTGTGTGGACCACCGCCGATGGTGGTGATGCATTCTGGGAAGATGCCACACAATGGTCCGATTACGATATCG
>JAPYUB010000062.1 GCA_029942125.1 Candidatus Thalassarchaeaceae archaeon
AAACCAGATGAAGGTGGCCGCAACCGCTTGTGTGGTCTGGTACAGCGCCATGTGGGTGGGGCCCAGACGAGGATCGCTGACCTCGGCCCAAGTTGTGATGAAGGTGAAGATGAGCCAATCTGTGACTGTCAATGTCGGCATCCAGAGAATGAGGAGAACAATTTCGGGTGCACCGATGAGCATCATCGCTGCGAGGCCAGCATAACAGGCCACTGAGGCTATTGCCGACAAGCGCAGAACCTTCGCACGACCGTAATAATCGGACAACCATGGCCCAAACAAACCGAGATACGTGGCGAAGATGAAGATATTCGCCCAGAGGATGGCCTCACCAGCGTCGAATCCAAGAACATCCCGCATGTAGAACATGAACATCCCTTCAAATCCGTCACCTAGAGGGATGAGGAAACATAATGCCAGCACAATCCAAGCGGTACGTGTTCGCATTGCAGCCAGAATTCTATTCATGGTTGAGCTGGATGCAGGGAAATCCAAGTCCACATTCTCGATTGCGGCCTGCATGGTCTTGGCCGTTCTGCGTTTCTTCTGCGCCCTCGGGCCTCGAATGGCTTCGCCTTCTTTGAGAGCTAATGTGATGGCTACGGAGAAGACTGCGGTGACCATCGCGGTAATCAGCCCAGCCATCTGGATGGCACCCCAATTGGTCGATGCGCCGTCGACAAATGGACTGGCTCTCGATGTCAGCCACCCCATGGTGAGCAAGAGGATGTGCCCGCCACCCCGATAAGCGAAATTGATGCCGGAATTGAATCGCCCCAATTTGGGAATGCTCTCCGCCATCATTCCAGCAACAGCCTGTTCGGCAAACAGACGAGGAATTAGAGCGACGAATACGGCGGCTACGAAGAACCAGGTTGCAGTTTGAATATCGATGAAAAGAAGCGGGATGAGTAGAACGATGTGCAAAATTGTACCGAAGAGGATCCAACTGCGGCGGCGGCCATAGGGCAATTCAACGAAACGCTCAACGGGTTGTGCCCAAATTAAACGAAGGAAGAAAGGGATACGTAGCAGCATGATTGCAATCGCGATATCCTTGATTGGAAGTTGGAACTCGTTGTTTGCTACCGTACCAATCCAAAGGCCAACAAATGCGTATGGTAGCATCAATCCGAGATAGAATATGATAACCCAAGCATCTCGGAAAAAATCACTCTTGCCAATGTCAACCCATCCGGTCTTGAGACCATCCGAGGGGACAATTTCGGCCTCAAGGATGTCAGACATCACGCGGCCTACGGCCGCGTTAGGTCATGATGTTGACGATTACCTAAGTTGTGACGAATGATTGGACATCTGTCCATGTCTGACCATTACCGTTTTCACCAACCACACGCCAATGATAGGTCTGACCACTAACCAATCCACTCACCGAATGCTGCCAGTCGCCAACGATTGAGGCCCCTCGATTGGCACAATTCGTCCAACTCATTGTGCTGTTGCCTCCATCGAATATCCCCCAACATACGGTCAAATTCGTATTCGTCCCATTGTCATAGATTTCCCATTCAAGATCGGCTGCATTGTTGCTGATATTTGCAGCGTTTATATCGCGGAAAATCGCATCATATTCGTAAACCCAACCTCGAAGTGGATCGGTGTTCCAAATCGGAAGATGGTCGACCGCATCCCAACTCGATTGAATCAGTGGGAATCCCCATGCTGTGAGATATGGCATCAAATTATGTCCGGTATTCAATGAAATTTGAATCGCCCATTGATTGAATTCTGCCGAATCACCCGAAGGTTGGCTGGTGTAATTGTAGTAGTATTCTTGGAAGGCGGCGGTGAATGGAGCCCAACCGAATGCCTCTTTAATTTGCATGTGTGTTTCCAACGCCGTCCATACGGACCAAGACGCGATTTGAGCGCCGTTGCTGAAGTAAGTCTCGGTTCGACTTTGGCGGCTGCTAGGAGACATTGCTCCGTGACCAGAAAGACCGACGAGATCCTCCATCAATCGCATCGAGTATAGGTTGCAGGTCGTCTCAGTATTGCCAGGCAGTGTTGCAGACATCCATTGGTGATTGTGTCCCAGTTCATGGAACATGCCCCAATCGCCATTTTCATACATATATGTACCATTCACAACACCGGCGACGCTGGCTGTGTGGGCCATGAACGGATAGCCGCTATGCATCCATCCAGCGCTAATCTGAACATCGAATACAGCACGCTCGATTCGAGGCCACGGGGTATAACCAGAGAGATTGTGTTCCATCTGTAAAGCAGCATCCCAGAAATTCATTGCATGGTCGGGATCATCGAGATTACGAATGTAACTTGAAGGCACGGTCAAGATGAAGAAACCAGAGGAAAGTTCTGCTGTTGGAGCGGGTGCTTGGCGTAGAACCATTTCCCAATCGTGGAGATCTGTAATGCCGTGTTGATACCAAGGCATCTCGACTGCATTCTCTATGGTCACGTTGAATTCGCCTAAAGTTGAGCCGGCAGCAATTGCGACGTAAATGGCCCCGCCAAACGAATTGCCAACCTGCATCGAGGCATTGTCTACATACCACCAACGATGAATCTGCGGATGGCGATCGAGCGTTGTTTTACCCCACAGGCTGTCCGTATGTGCACCGACGAGAATGTACACATTCTGATTGATCATTACAGACGGTAATGTGATGTTCACCACTTCGCCAGGTGCGGCATACAACCCTGTACTCATTCGCCCGTGTGAACGAGCTCCTGAGTAGCCAAAACTTGAGGGTAATCCGGCAAAATCTCCGTCAATAGAGAGGGTTCGGGTCAGACGAGGGGCTGTGGCATTAACAGGTCCGGGGAATGAGAAAGACGAGGGGTGAATGGTCAATTCATCGGCTGGTAATTTCTGCATCAGTTGTTCCTGAATATTGAGTAGTAAATCGTCGATTTCATCGGCGTTTAGAGTATACTGATTCTGTGAATCAATATGGAACCAGCCTGTTGTATTTGACAGGGCACGGACCGCACTCCAATATGCGGTGAAATCGAGTGGTAGATTCGATGCGCACAGATTCACGGTATTTGCAACATGATCCGCATCATCACCGGTCAACATCAGGGTTCCAGCGAAGTGCTGTTGCAAAAGTGGAAGAGCACCGTAAAGCCGGTACTGAGGGCCTAGATGTGCATCTGTGACAATAGTGGTCGTGTAGATGTTCGAAGTAGATACCAATAGACCGGTCGTCTTAGCAATCTTGTTGCCAGGATAATTGTGGGGCCCATCACTATTCGAGTAGGACCAATACCATGCATGGCCTCCCATTAGCATCCCCCCACCATCTGTCAACCAAGTCTCAATTTGAGCATTCTCTGCATCGGAATATGTATTCCAGAACTCTGTGACGAAGCAATCGAGATTATGAAAATCTGCGGGAGTTGCAGAGGTGATGACCGAATAACCCTCTGCGAGCAATGTATTTTCCCATCCATTGAACGACGATTCTAGACCGACGCGCTGGCGTCCATCACAGACCCAATCGAGGGTGTTCAGGCTGAGATTGCCATGTGCACCGCTGGTCTGAGAGACCATTGCTTCGTGTCCAAATCCAACGATTCGGCCTTGACCTGCGTGGGAAGCAGATACCGTCGGACGATCCAAACCATCGAGGCCGACTGGGAAGGCCCATTCACCGAAAGGCAGGATGAGGGAAGGGTAGGCACCACCGTAACTTACACTACCAACAGGTCGAATCGTGAGTTCGTCATAATCCGCATCTAAATCGTGGATTGCGAATGTTAGATTCACACCAATTGAACCCCCGCTGTTATTGGCCCAGATTGTGTGAGTGGTCCATTCGTGACGATCAACCACTCTGCCGGGAGGTGTGCCAATGATTGTGCCATTCGAATCGATGGAAAGGCCATCTAGAATGGGGTCCATTGCCCATGAAAGGATGGGCGCACCCCCGTTGTCAACATAGAATTCTATGCTCTGATTGGCTTCTAAAACAAAATCGGTGGCACCCCAACTCAGATTTGAGGGGAAATAATCAGCTATTCTTACTTCAATAATCACTGAAAAATTACCACCCGTATTGACAGCTGATACAACATGATTCACCCCTGAATACAAGGTGTCAGCGGACCCATTAATTCGGCCTGTGGTTGAATTGAAATTCAGGCCAAGAGGTAGTTCGGGATTTATGCCCCAATAAACCGGAACACCTCCTGTGGTTTCAGGCAACATATCGACTGTGTCATTCATCCAAATCATGTCGAGAGGCATTCTAGTGTAAGCAATTGACGACACAGGGACATCGTTGACAGTGATGGTAAGAATGGAAATCGCTCCGCCACCTGAATTATTCGCCCAAACAACGTGAGAGATCAGGGAATGAAGTTCTGCAGGGATACCAGATAATCGACCTGTTGATGCGTTGAGAATCAATCCATTTGGTAGAGGGGGATCGACTTCGAAAGAGACGGGGTCCCCCCCAACATGAGAAACCACGAGCGGGACAAAAGATTGACCCAGTGTCAATACAAGACCAGTCTGGCCCCAGTGTACATTCACAGGTGGTTGATCTATGACGGCCAATGTGATGTTAGCATTTACATCACCGCCAGAATTAGTGACGGTGACAGTGTAAACTGTAGCCGATTGCAGATTGAAGGCGACACCAGAAATAGAGCCGTTGAGTATGCTCAAACTTAGGCCCAATGGTAACTCAGGCTGAATCGTCCAAACGCCCTGATCCCCTTCAATTTTGGGAGCAGGCATGAAGGCGGGTTGACCCTTGACGAACACCCATGCTCCTGGGCTTACATTGATATTTGTGGGAGGGTGTTCGATAAAGGCTATTGAAAAATTGAACCAATCATTCGAAACTACATTTCTCGCTTCGACTGAGCAGTCAAGCAGTCCGATATCTGATGTAAAGAAATGAATTGTACCATTTGTCATCACAAGTACACTTGGATCATTGCATATGACATGCCAATCATTTGCTGCATCTCCATCAAAAGAAGGTTCCAACCAAACACCATTGCCAACAAACATGTGCTCTGGAACTTGGTAGGTTAAATTCGAAAGTGGCGTTAAGCATTCGAACTGTCCTTGAGGGGCCCCTTCGCTTTGATTTGAAAACATGATTTGATCCTCTGGACAAGAGGGTTCAGTCTCAGGTTCAGGTTCAGGCTCCGACTCTGGCTCTGATTCAGTATCTGGAAATATATCGTCGTCATCAGAATCAGCCATTCGCGATTGAAAAACACCGGCACTCGCAAGTCCACCAAAAACAAGCAATGCAACGAGCAGAGCGGGCAACAGTCGATCTGGCTCTGTGGACACATTGTGCGCATAGAGTTGGAGGAGATAGCATTATTCTCCCTTCGGGCAACCTCTTGACCTGTAACGACTTCGAGAGAATATGCGAGTGGCGATTACCGGCGCTGCAGGTCTAATTGGAGGCATCGTTCACGACCATTTGTCGTCGATTGGTCATGATGTCATCGGCATTGATCGGCCACTTAGTGATTGGTTGGAGGCTGGACGCAACACAGACGATGAGAAGGCAAGGAACCGTGTTGCCATTGATATGGATCTCACAATTGTCTCAGATGAAGAATTGTGTGCGGTTCTCGAAGGAGTCGATTGCCTCATTCATCTGGCTGCGGATGCCAATCCTTCGAATGATGATGTCTCAATGATGAGGAACAATATCGAGCCCACCACGGCTATTTTCCGATGTGCGAAGGCATCGCAGGTGAGCCGCATCATCGTAGCTTCCAGTGGATTAACCCAAGTCGGTCTTGAGCCTCTGTTCGCGGAAGGCGGGCCTATGTATGGTCGCCTTATTCGAATCGAAGATGGTGTTGCTCCAACGTCGACGTACGGTGTCTCGAAAATCTATGCCGAAGTATTGGCTGAGATGCACGCACGTATACATGGAATTGAGACGATTGCCGTGCGTATTGGAACTGTGATTCCTGACGACGCTGAACATTGGAAAAAAGGAGGGCGATTACAAGCGACCGCGTTCTTGGCCGAAGATGTTCGAAGATTCTTTCAAGCTGCAGCCGAGCATCCGTTGGATGGACATCTATTGACCGCAGCTCAATCCGATTCCCCTGGAAGATTCCTCGACCTTGAACCTGGCTTGTCTATTCTGAATTGGTCGCCGATTTCTTGGCCGGATAGTGCAGAGAACTTGCAATGAACCCGCACGGCCTCCGCGCAACCATGCCCGACCGACTCACTCTGGGCATCGATGTCGGAACCAGTGCCACCAAGGTACTCTTGCTCAAGCCCGATTCTTCATGGAAAATGCATGTCTGGCCGTCATCAAAAGACCTCTGGAGTAACCTACGTGAATGGTTGGGGGATCGTGGACAACAGATTGAAAGACTCGGAATCACAACCCATGGACCTTCAGGGATTGTCATCCGAGATGGAAAACTCTGTGGACGCGTGATTCCATGGCACGAAGATCTCCCAGATGGATGTAATAGGGTTCCAGAGGGGGAGCAAATCCTGCCGCCGACACGCGCATGGGTTCCTTCGAGGCTGGCTCAGTGGGAACTTGAGAATGGGCCCGTGGGAGATGGAATCGCAGTCCAACTCAAAGATTTCTACAATTGGCAATTGACGGACGTTATTGCTAGGGACAGTCGTTCAATGCGAGGATATGTCGGCAATGGACACTTCCATCTTCCAGAGGATGTCATCGGGCAGGTATCCAATCAAGGCTCCGAATTGTCCGGTATCGCCGAAGGAGCAGAGGTCATCTGCGGATGCGATGACCTCACCGCAGGCGTCATCGGCCTCGGTGCTGTGGATGGTGTACTGTTCAACCTTGCAAACACCAGTGAACACGTCGGCCTGGTTGGTAGTGTCCCTCGAGAAGACATGAGTTGGCTGCCCCCAATCGGTCGATTGCCCTCACTCTGTTACAATGCCACCTCTACGGACGCGAATACAATCATGAGAGACAGGATGCTGGCAATCGAGGATGTCCGCAGCAAATTTCCCGCTGGGGAAATGTGGATCGGTGGGGGATGGGCCATGAATTCACAATTGGTTGCATCTCGTTCAGCGATTCGCAAGGCTGGCCAAGAAGTCAGCGCGCTAGGTGTGGCCAAACTGGCTCATCGAAGGTCTGTGGCAGTCATCTTCGGAGCAGGCAAGGTTGGTCGCGGTTTCCTAGCTCAACTCCTCAACCATGCAGGTTGGGATTTCTCATTGGTTGATTCACACGAAGATACCGTGAATGCATTGCGTCAACAAGACGGATGGAATGTGTACAATCTCATGAAGGAAACCAATGAGCGCCTACAGGCACGACACATCTGGCATTTCGATGACAATCTGGATGAAGTCCTCGCTGAAGCCGACCTCATGCTAACAGCCATGGGGGCGAACCACCTCAAACCCTGGGCACACCAGATTCGTAAACCCCTATGCAAACGATTGCGAGATGGGAAAATCGACCTTATTCTGGCAGAGAATCACCCGCGTCCTGCAGCCGAAGTCCGCGAAGCTCTTCTCGATGGGGCTGACGATGAAGAAAGTCAACTAATCAATACCAGACTCGGTATTGCTCAGGCACAGGTACTGAGGTCCTGCATAGAGCCTACTGTGAATCAACATCCACTCACTGTACAGGTCCAGGACCATTGGACGCTGCCATTGGATGGGGAAGCCCTGCGAACAGAAGTGTCGATTGAGGGGTTTGAGAAGAAGACGGGTTTTGCGCGCGAACTCACACGCAAACTGTTCACCTACAACTGTGTCAATGCAATGGTATGCTATATCGGGTATCTTTTGGGATACGAATGGCTTGCAGATGCTGCGAATGATCCAAAGATTGCAGAACTGGCATTGCAGGCAGGACGGGAGTCATCTGCTGCTCTAGTTGCCGCATATGGATTCGAAGCAGGCGAACAAGAAATATGGTGTAATCAAGCGTTGGCGAAGTACCAGGACAAATCCATCCGTGACCCCATTGAGAGGAACGCGCGCGACCCAGTGAGGAAACTCGGCAAGACTGAACGTCTGCTCGGGCCAATACATCTCTGCATCGAACATAATCTGCCCCACCATACACTGATGATTGGAGTGGCTGCTGCGCTCCGATATCCGGGCGCAATAATGGATAATACTCTCCCTACGGGAGAGGCCGAAGCCAGATTGGAATCTCTCCTTGCTCAAGAATCACTTTGATAGGTGAGCGGAAACCTTGCGGCAGCATGGCTCCCCCGGATGCATCGGAAGATGAAGACGAGGAAGCAGAAGATTCGCCGAGGGGACCACCATCTCGTGGACCTCCATCCAGTAGGGGGCCACCTCGGGGGCCACCTGAGCGTAGTCCACCGAATAGCCCCTCATCGGGACCCCCTGATGGGCCTACAAAGGGACCTCCGATGAAGGGGCCTCCGGCCGACGCATTCCAAACTTCTGAGCCAGAGCCGGAACCTGAATCTGAACCCGATCCCGAACCCGTTGAAGAAACACCAAAGAGACGAGGACCACCGAGTCGTGGACCTCCAGATAAAAGGAAGGCTCCTGCACGAGGACCCCCTGGGCGCCGTGGACCTCCAACAAGAGAACCGGTGGAAACAGAACGAGATGAAGATTCGACATTTGATTCTGCACTTGCTCGAATGACCGGGAAAGAAAAGGAGATTATTGTAGACGCAGATGAATTGGCGGTACAAGAAGCCGATGAGGCTAGAACAGAAGCAGCGAAAGAAGCCGAAGCTGCAACTGAAGATAGCGACAAGTGGGAGGAGGCTGAAGAAGAGGAAGAGCCGCTACCAGAAATTGAACCCCTGCCACAAGAAGCCGCTGAAGGGAGTCGTTATCCTAAACTCAAGAAGGCCAATACTGGTCGCCTCAAGGATGCACCACTCAAAGGGCATATCGTCCCCCACACACATTGGGATCGAGCATGGTATCTGCCTTTCCAGAAGTACCGTTACAGACTGGTGGAATTGGTTGACGATTTATTGGATTTGATGGAGAACAATCCAAAAGCGTATCCTTCGTTCGAATTAGATGGTCAAACTGTTGTCCTCGAAGATTATTTGGATGTTAAACCCGAGAATGAAGAACGAATTCGAAAATTGGTTGAAAAAGGCCGACTGAATATCGGTCCATGGTATGTTCTCCCAGACGAATTCATCGTCGGTGGAGAGGCGTTGGTTCGCAATCTCCTGATGGGGGAGAGAACTGCGCGACGATGGGGTGGACGTTCCGAAGTCGGATATGTTCCCGATCCCTTTGGCCACGTCGCACAATTGCCTGCAATTCTAAACGGAGCGGGCCTAGATTCATTCATATTCACCCGTGGGGCTGGACCATGGATTCAAGAAGCTGGAGGTGTGTTCAATTGGTATGCAAGCGATGGAAAATCCAAGGTTCTTGCTGTTCAACAGATCCCCGATTATCCCAATCTTATGGCTTGGGGATTTGAAGACCGGCCTCTGGACAGAAAAGATGGCCTCGATGTCGATATCGATACGGCGATGGGACGCATGCAACGCCTACTGGACAAACATGAGTCCATTGGATGGAAACCCGATGTCTTGCTGTTTGGACAAGGGAGTGACCATACTCACCCCCAACCTACATTGCCTATGTTGATTGGAAAAGCCAGTCAGAAATTCAACGGACAAATCAAATTCGAACATTCCTCCTTCCCCTCCTATATCGAGGCTCTGAAGGGTTGGCTGGGCAAGAAGAAAATCTTTCGATATCAAGGTGAATTGCACTCGGGCTGGGACCGTAATATCCTCTCTGGGGTGTTCAGTGCACGATTGTATCTCAAACGAGCCAATGACCAGACAATGCGAGTCCTTCGGGACCGTGTCGAGCAACTAAGCGCTATTTCATGCGCGCATGGGGGACGATTCCGAGGTGATCGACTTGATCTTGCGTGGAGAGAAGTCCTCCGTAATCATCCGCATGATGATATCTGTGGATGCAGCGTCGATGATACGCACGAGGACATGGAGGTTCGCTTCAAGCACGCGCAGCAAGTGAGTGCGATGCTTGAAGAAGATGTGCGAATGGAATTACGAGGACACATGGATCTCAGTCATGATGACCGAGATGCAGTGCCGATATTGTTACACAATCCACTCACTAAGGCTTGGTCCGGATCATTGATGATTGATCTCGCTGTACCGAAATTCCGCTGTTGGCTAGACCATGGCTTGCCCGTCAAAATTCTGATGGCTGCACCTTCAGGAGAC
>JAPYUB010000063.1 GCA_029942125.1 Candidatus Thalassarchaeaceae archaeon
AACGCGGTGCCCATGATAGGTGTACGTAAACGGGACCTGGGACGAGAAGAAGCATCCACCCAATGTAGCGAGTCCACATTGCAGTACTATCAGACAAATCAGATTCAATATCGGTGACCAGGATTACACTCAGAATGGTGAGCCCGAGGAACGGCAACGGATAGACCAGCATTCTTCGCAGGGAAACCGGTGGTCGCCGAAGAATTTTCGCTATTATCAGTGAAAAATGACCTGTAATGGAGCTAATCAACATCAACAGAACGCCAAGGAATGCCCAATCACGCATCGTATCTTGATTCCATCCTTTTTCATAAACGAACGGTAGCAAGAGGGCCATGGCAACGAGGAGACCATAGAACCCCCCAATGAATGCAGGGTGCGTCATCGAGAGGGGTTGTTTTGAGAAGCGCTGCGACAGACTTCCACCTTCAACCAAGATGCGATGTTCTGGTGGGAGGCCCTCAAGTTTATCTCGCCAAGACACGGGGGGCTTGCCTTGAGTCCCGCATATTGTCTTAGGGGTCCCACTAATCGTCATCTTGTGATTGATCTTCATCGGTCGAACTGCCGTCTAACTTACGCTTGAAAGCGCGAAGAATCGCCCCTGGCTCATAATCGACCGCACCCTCTTCTGTTTCCATCCATTCTCGCTCTAGGATTCCTTCTCCGGTGTCTTCACGTTCGCGTGCTGCCTCAAATGAATCGCCTTCATCTTCATCTCGATCTTGGGCACTTGCTAAGGCTTGTGCCATATTGATCATAGTCATAATACCAGGTTCAATTTCACCACCCCAACGGGCCAAAATTTTGCCTTCTGAATCGCCATCTCTTAACAGGGTCGAGTCAAGCATTGGATCTCTAGTGGTGACGATGCGAACATTTGCCCCCAACCCAACCCATTCTCCTTGGCTAAGAATAAACACTGTTGTGTGGCCAACGTCTTCCGAATCATGCCAAGGGTGACCAGTGGAAATGGCGATGACATCCAATTGATTTCTAGCGATGTCAATTTTTCGAAAATTCATAGTCGCGACACTAAGGGCCATCATTGCAATGATTAGAGTGGCTTGATTCCATTGAATGAGACTCAATTTAGCGATTATGGAAATAGTGAAGGTAATCATAGTGAAGTAAAACGCGCTTTGCATCCAAACCCGCTTGGCATCAATCCATGAATCGGCGATTTTGGTTTCGGAAAGCAATATCGAATCCGTAGGTGCCTCGACCATGCACCTCGCACAGTGTCGACCCCCTCAAGATTGCTGCTTGATTTGTACGCTACTAACATCCAAAGAAAAATCTTCAACATCTCGATGAAATGGTTCCGAATCAGTATAAAGACTGATGATATCAATTCCAAAAAGCCCATCAATAACCGGGATTAATTTTGCACTCGCTTTCGTCCATAGATTGGTCACACCTCGGACTTTTTCACGTTGATGATTCAGGAGCATCGCAGCGATTTGAATGATACCCTGCACGCCATCAATCAGTTCCTGACTCGCATTGGGCTTCAGTGACTTCCAGAGTTCTTCCCAATCTTCATGTGCATGCCAAAATCGACCTGTATTGAAATTATCAATACCAGCTTGTAGACAACTCGCTTGCTGCTCTGAGAGTTCCATCGCTTCCTCGCCGGTTGTAACGATTCAACGGACCTGCTTCAATCTCACGGCGTCTCAAAGACCCTGCTATAAACGCCATTCCGCCCCCTTGGGGGGGCGGTTGATTCAAGAGGCGTTAGAGGCGACGCGTAGCGTCGGTGAGAGGATGGTTGAACTTCCAACAGGTGAAGTCAGTGAAACACGACGCGGTGGCGTTGGTGTTCTTGAACTTCTCCTGGTCGATATGCAAAAGCGCTCAGAATCGGGTTATCTTCGCTGTGAGGCCGGCGCCCTTGGCGGCGCAGTAGGCCAGATTTCCGTTCGTGAGGGCACACCTTCGATGGTACTCTACGAAGATTCAGATGGCGCCGTTCTTTCCGGCCATGCTGCCCTTGGTGCTCTCCAAGAGGCGGCTTCTTTAGAGGGAAGTCAGTTGACCAGACACATGGGAATTAATCTTGATCTGATTGAGAGCCTGCATCCACTCGCCATTTTACATTTGGAAGAGGGAGAAATTCTCCCTTGGGGTGAAGATTTTGAAGCCGAAGCTTGGTGGCATCGCCGGCAGCGAAAACGTCGACAATGGAAACGACTGGATGCGTGGATTCCCGACAGTGATGTCGACGACGAAGATGCACCTATGACGGAACTCCCTCCTCTCCCCTTCCACCCCGGCTCCGAATTGCTTCCCGGCATGGTTGCCCTCGTCGATACACCAACACCCGGTGAAGTCATGTTGATGGCCGCACATCTCGGCAGAATTGGCCACCCACTATTGGTGATTTCTCGAACCCCTGGTACACGACTTGAAGATGAGGTTGGACTACCAATGTCTGTCACACTTTGGCTGTCCGAAAAAGGCGATGGTGACAACGTCTGTAACACAACTCTGGAAGAAGTTCGACGACAAATTGATGGCTTCCTATTCGGCTCAAATCGAGCATGCGTCCTCCTTGAAGGCCTTGAATTCCTGACTGGCCTGCATGGGTTTGATCGTTCGATTGAATTGATTCGCTCTTTGGTTGATTCAATAACCTCCAATGAACATTTACTTTTCCTGCCGGTCGATCTTGACGTATTCACAACCCGTCAGCGTGCCATATTGTTGAGAGAAGTAGACTCTCTGGATGGTGTTCGTGTGAGTCAATGGGCCGAACGTCCAGCGCGATTGGAAGGTCATCCATTCTGTTCTGATGATTGGTCAGCAATTGAAATCCCCAATCCAGTCGTTGAGGCACCTGCACCCCCCCCTAATCATGATATGATTCCAGATGATAATCGATGGTCGATTAGTGGGGTTGTCGATGCTTGGCGAGAAGAACGACAGTCTGAAATTAAAGAGGTTGCTGAAACGGTTTCTTCTACTGAAGAAGACAATGAAATATTGCCCGAATGGGCCACAGTACCGTCCGCAAATAGAGACGCAGATCCAGCGCTACCTGAATCTGTCAAATTCGAATCTGAACCCGAGATGATTGTCGAATCCGAACCTGAACCAGAAGTGGTGGTGGCCGAGCCTCCAAATCCACCCAAATCTCCGACCATCAATCATCGAGGAAATGTCGCACGAAAGATTCGTCGAGCACCATCCGTCAAAGATGGACTCGTACATTTGAAACCCACAGATGTCGGGGAAATCCTCACTGAAGATTCCAAGCGATTTGAGAAAGAAGGCATGGATTTGGCTGCTTCTCGTGCTCGTGACGTCGAAGCAAAGGTCGTCATCCCCGGAGAAGTCATCTCGGCAAGGGACAAACTCGATTTTGCCGCAAGCAAAGCCCGAATCATTGAACCGGGGGTCAATTACGAAACCGCACCCGATTTTCGTATCGTTGGAATGAGTGCTGCCAGCCGAGCAGCTGCAGGCGGCGATTTCTCTGAAGAATCTCCACCCCTCACTTCAAACGCAGCAGTCCGGGAGGCCAGCAGCCGTTCTCAGAGAACACAACATCTGACTGGACGATTGGCTGAGATGGAAAAATCTTCACTTCGAACAATGGAGAATGCGTTTTCAGGCAGTGGAGGTGCAGAAGTGACGATTTGGAAAAGAATCCGCAAGTTAGAAGCAGCGGGTGTTAAAGTTCAATCGATTGTAGACATGTTTGAAGTGGATCCAGATGGGGCTTTGGCAGCATTAGAGGAGGCGGAAAAATGAGCATTATTCGAACCCCGCTCCGTGATGCGATGGAGAGAAGCCGACGATTCCTTGGGGAATCGGAGAGAAAAGGCTCGCTTCCTGAGGGCAAGAGTACGTTGCTTGACAATGTCTCCATTCGGGCACGAGCTAGAGCAGAGGCTCGATTCGCTGCTCGCCATGAATTGCCATCAAATGCCCCGTCTCCTTTGGAGAGATTGTCGATTCTCAGTGGAGATGATACCGATTACGCCGAGACTGTCCACACTCGCCTTGATGCAATGCGGGGTAAAATTCTGGAAGGAAGCCCCATGAATCTAGATCCTCAGGCCTCGGATTTGCCTGCCGGAACTCCTCGTTGGGTGGTTGGACAGGATAGCCCTGATTCACGCGACCCGATTATTCCTATCTGGCGAGAAGTTCTTGATCAGCATCGTGGATTGAATCCTGCAGAATCATTGGGAGAAGGAGAATTGGGCAGCCCCCAGATTTCAGACCCCGGCCCGGCTCCTTCATCTGTCGAATTCGCAGGTTATTGGCCGCCTTATTTGACCCAGCGTCCAGATCTTAATTTTTCAACTTGGCAACAAGGCCCCTCGAATCGTATTGCCACTCAGGCGGCTAGCGAGGTCATTGATTATCCAGGACGCCGCTTAAACCCCCTCCTTATCCATGGCACATCGGGAACCGGCAAGAGTCATTTGTTGTGGGCTATCGGAGAATCCCTCCATGCTGGAATTCCCGATCGTGATGTACGCCTCATCACTGCCGAAACATTCCCCGAACATCTTCCTGATGGTTGGGATGATTTGCTGCTCTATGCGAGTTCCCTTCTCATCGACGATGCGGATCGCATTCTCATGCGCCCCACTGGGGCTGCTAATCTGGCCAATGTTGTCGGTTGGGCCATCGATATTGGAGCCCAAGTGATTCTCACATCATCGCGTCGTTTGGGTGCGGATTCGCTTCCGATTGGCAGACTGCGTCAAGCAATCACATCAGGTGTCCACGTCGAACTGGGTACACCTTCTGAGCCGACCATGCTGATGATGCTGAGACGAAACACCTTGTCTCGTGATGTATCTCTCACGGACCCTCAATTACAGGTGATTGTTAGTAGAAGTCGAGGGCAATGGAGTAGAGCGAAGGCTGATTTTGAAACCGTTTGCCTCGCATTGGATTCAGGTGCATCCTTGATGGGTGCCGTGGACATTCGCACCTTGTTATCTGGTGAGCCGCCAACCATGTCTGATGATGTCGTAGAAGAGCCAATGGATTCCGATTATCTAGGCGCTCAAATCGTTGCTGAAGTTCTGGACTCTGTGTTGCCTGAACCGGCTGAACATCGTGCAGAGATTATCAGTGAACGACTGAACGTCACTGATGATTACGTTCCTCCCGAGATTACCCTACCATCTTCCCTTGAGGCGGCTGAATCACTTACAGCAGACACCTTGCGCAGCCATCTAGAAGAAATCGCTGCACGTGGCTCTAAATCGACCAGTGCGCCGCAAATTCCTGTCGGTCAGAACATCGATGCCCTGACCGAATCAGCGCTAGGCCACTTGGAGAATATCATCCATGAACACCGCTTTGAATTACGTGAATTGAATCGCGAAATTCATCACATCTCCAGACGGGTTGATTCCGCATCACCTGATGAATTGGTTTCCTTCACTGATCGGATGTTGGCTATTGAGGGGCATCTCGACAAGTTGCAGGAACTTAGTGCAGGAGAATATGCCCCTTCCATCGATGATTTCGACCCTGGTGAACTAATTCAGGCGACCGAACGCCCTGTTCTTATTCCAGACTACAGTGAGCCGGCCATGGCCATTCTATGGCCTCTCAAGCGCCGGGTTCTATTGCCTGAAGAATAGACATCAATCTGTCCATACCCTGAAGCCTTTCTCTGCGACTCGATCCTTGTCCAAATGTCCTTGGATGACTGGGAGGGTAATCACTCCAGTATCGGGTTGTCGCAGGCCTGGACACAATTGGACCGTCTTATGCCATGCCCGATTCGAGACCATATTCTCGTTCCACCACGGAAATGCAGAGCATTGGTCAGGTTTGGCTTCGTACACACTGCAGGTCTTGTCTTCATTGAGGTAGATGCAGACATCATTTCCAGGACGAGATTGTAGCACATAACGCCCGTTGTAGCTCTTTCTACAGTCCCTGTCAAGCCAATCTTCGACGGACATTTCGTGATGTTCCGCCAATCTTTTAGCATCGTGTGGAGCCAGAAACACGACGCCGCCAGGCTGGTCACAGCATCTGCCACAATCCGGTTGACATTCGAAACGGACGCCCTGAGAATACCACGGTTCTCGCTTGCCCATGGATTGGCCGACAACCCCTTCAGTTTTCGATATTCTGGGTGTTACACACCCACCCTTGTCCTTATACCGAACCCTCCGTTCCCGAGTACCGAGGAGTGAACGTGAGCGAAGAGAACGACAAGGAAGTCCTCTTTGAGGTCACTGAAGACCATTTGAATACAGGTCTTCGCGGGATTCCGGTTGGAACTTGCCGAACTTCATTTGTCGACCCCAAGAAAGGTGTTCACTACTGTGGCTATCCAGTTGGAGATCTCGCAGAGATGGATCCCGAAGATGTGATTTTCCTACTTTTTGAGAAGCGCCTACCGAACCGCCAGGAATCTCAGGATTTTCGCCATGAATTAGTTCAGAGAGCCGAGAGAATGCCGACTGGCGCACTACGGGTCCTTGAGTCGTTGACTCCTGCTTCTGGACATCCTATGGATTGGTTGAGTATTGGCATTCAGGCATTGGGCCTTGCAGAGACAACCGGAGATATCCGCGCCGACGGTCTCAATCTAATATCAAGAATGCCTGAATTAATGGCGACCATTTTCCGTCTTCGAGGCGGACGAGGATTACCGGATGTTGCCAGCGAACCCGAAAGAGGCATGGTCGAGAATTTTGTAAATCTACTTGGGATGGATGGCGTGGACGCCAATCGCATGATTCGAACCCTTCGTGTATTCCTTGTGCTGCACATGGATCACGGAGGTGGAAACCTGTCCACATTCACAGGTAAAGCTGTGGCTAGCGGATGGGCCAGTTTGTACGGTTCAATTTCGAGCGCAATGAATGCCCTATCCGGTCCACTCCATGGTCGTGCAAATCAGTCTTGTCTTGAATTCGTACAGAGAATCGGCACTTCTGATGAAGCAGAGGTTGAATCATTCGTTCGCAAGGAATTGGCAGCCCGACGCCCCATCTATGGATTCGGTCACGCTGTATTGCGCGCAGAGGATCCGCGTGCTGCCGCTCAATTCAAACTCGGAGAGGAGATTTGTCCAGATGACGCCAATTTCCAGACTGTAAAGACATTGAGAGTCGTCGCGCCAAGAGTTCTCGGTGAGAATCCAAAGATTAGCAACCCCAATGCCAATGTTGACATCGCTTCGGGGACACTGCTCAATGCTGTAGGATTTCACAAGCCAGATTATTACACGACATTCTTCGGATGGGCCCGAGTTGCTGGTATCTCGGCTCAAATCCTCGATGAGAGAAATGCCAGGGGGGGTCGTGGAACGCCCATCTATCGGCCCAAGTATATCGCAGCGGATCCGACCATTAGACGTCTCGATTAATCATTTGAAGTCTTTGCCGCTACCGCGGTGTCCAATCAAACGAGAGGCCTCCCACGGCATCGTGTTAGGACTTGCATCGCCTGCCAATTCATCGACGTCCCTCTCCCAACTCCATCGCTTTCTCCATAGCGAGAGGAATCCTCTCCGTTCGATATTGGTCAATTCATGCCAAGGGGTTACTTCTCGCGCGGCTTCTTCGACCAACGCGACATGATCCTCCTCGTCAGCATCCCTGAGAAGAGCTTCACGTTCAGGATCCAATGGTTGACTTGCCCACCGCGTCCAGCGGGCTCCTCCACCGGGATACGTCACAGTATGGGGAGAAGTATCATCGGTCATTCCAGTGAGACCTAGTGTGTTGAGCGATTTTTCAACCGCGATGGGTGTTGGCCAGACGTAGAGTTGGTATCCCTGTCGTAGTCGATTGAGACGTCGACTTGTATATCCGGTCAATCCGAATGTGCGGCCCAAGGTCAGATGACGGGTATATCCATGCACATATTCCAGACCACAAGGAAGGAATGGTGCGCCCACTGACTGTTGGTGCTTCAAATGGAAGGCCAAAGAGAGCCACATGAAGGATGGTATCGACAATATTCGCTTCATGTGTTTCCCTCCGATTTCAGGGATGGCAGGTTGAAGTTGAGCCACAGGCCAATTGACGTTCGCGCGCGCGCACGCGTGACGGAACCTACGCTTGAATGAGAAAATAACGACATTTGAGTGCTCCAATCCCACTTCATTGAGCATTGAGTTAGTGAGTTTGGCTATGGCTCTGGCATGCTTCCCTCTCTTGCGTGGATTCACTGACCCGGCAATCTTGGAATTTGGGTGCGGCATCTTCAATTCGACACAGGCAACCTTGCCATGCTCTCTCCAGGCATTAGTGAACACATCGTTTGAAAGAAGTTCATCGAAGAGTGGTATTCCCAATTCCGCCAATTCATCAGAGGTATGATCTTCGGTCCATTTTGACCCACCGATTTGCTCAATTTGTTGTTTGGATAGGTGATTATCATGAAACAGAATCAATTCACCATCTGTGGTCAATCTCAAGTCGAATTCGACGCCGTCGAATCGAATCATTCCTTGTCGAAGACCCTCGATTGAGTTCTCAATGGGTTTGACCCAATCCACTGGCATCGACCTTTGGATTCGATGCCCGTATTCAAGCCTCACCCTGCATCAAGCCTAAACACCGTCCATCCTAGTTTGCCTCAATGTCAGATACGAAGCAGAAGTCCAACTTCGGTTACTGCATGTACGATTGGGGTAAATCGGCCTTTGAAACAAGCGTGACCACGGCCATCCTTCCTGCTTGGTTTGCCGCTCTCTTCCTTCAGGCCAATGGGTTGACAGGCACCGTTATCGGAATGGAAATGACCTCCGATGCTGCATGGTCTCTGGCCGTTACATTGGCGACATTGATGGTCGCAATCGTTAGTCCATCCATAGGAGTCATCGCAGATCGAAAGCGCATCAAAATGGTCGCCCTCAAATGGATGACTTGGCTTGGAGCTGGATCTGTAGTTCTCATGGCATTGGCCCCTGTTTTCGATATTTCGTCCCAGTGGATGTGGATATTTGTCATGTTCCTACTCGCCAATATTGGGTTGAATGCTGCGGGAGTATTCTACAACGCATTGCTCCCATATCAGGGCGAGGATCACGAGATGGATGCAATCTCTAACAAAGCATACGCCTACGGTTATCTTGGCGGCGGCTTACTCTTAGTCGCCCATCTTGTATTGTTATTCTCCACCGACTTCTCCCTCTGGGCAACACAAGTTGCCATCGCATCATCTGGAATTTGGTGGTTTGGATTCGCTTGGTACACCTTTGCCTATGTGGCAGAGCCAGAAATTGAAAATGAAATTGAAGATTTGTCTCTGAAAGAAGCCACCAAATTGGGTGTTAGTGAAGTTCGGAAAACTCTCTCTGAATGGAAAAGTTTCAGAACATTATTCATCTACATGGTTGCTTATTTCTTGTTTATAGATGGCATCAATAGTGTCACTTCACTTGCTGGCGCATTTGGAATCGCCGTTCTCGGATTGACTATGTTTGAGTTGATATTGACAATCCTGATTATTCAATTCGTCGCCTTCCCTTCCGCATTCTTCTTCACTTGGCTTGCTGCCAGATGGTCAACGAAGAGAGCGTTGACGTTTTCCTTGGTCATGTGGTGTGTTATGATTGTAGGCGCGATGTCCTTCGCTCCACTCGCACTTGAAGACCACGATGAGTTCGATTATCAGGCAGAATGGGATGGTGAATCATACGTTATCACAGTCCGCTCTTTGGATTTGGTTGGTATCGGCGAAGAAGATCAAAATTTTAAGGAAGATTGGGCTCACATTCTCCCATTCTGTACAGATTGTAAAGACAATCACTTTACCGAAGATACCAATGGTTCCGCTGATTCAGATAACATGAGTGGATTTCTTGCTGCAAATGAAGAAACCCGGTACAGTGTATCTGTTATTGGGGGGGAAATTACGAATTCAACAATGGTTGGGATCCACCATCCGACAAATCTTGGTGATGGGAAACTCGATTTCATCCCAGTAGCCGTTCGGACGTATGTGTGGGCTCCGCTTGGCATGGCTGTCTTTTGGCAATGGCTCATGCTCGGCTGTCTTGCAGGTGTTCTAATGGGTGGAAGTCAGGGATTAGCACGAAGCCTCTTTGGACAAATGGTTCCCGAAACACGCAGTACCGAATTCTTCGGCTTCTTCGGCTTCTTTGGGAAGGTTGCTGCCTTTATGGGTCCGATGATGTATACTGCACTTTCAGTGATGTATGATAGTCGAGTTGCAATCGCTAGTTTGGCTAT
>JAPYUB010000064.1 GCA_029942125.1 Candidatus Thalassarchaeaceae archaeon
GCATACCGGCGTAAGCATCGTTCTCAGGGATGAGAACAGCGTGATTGACACGAGTGAGGTTCAGGTGTTCCATGGTTTCACGGATTGATCGCTCGACTGTGCGATCACTTCGTACACGGATTACGAGCCAAGTCATTCAGGTACACGCCCCTTTATGATGTTCAGACGACCTGCTTGATCGCCACTGACACGATGTGCATTCAGTTGCTTGAGTGCATTGAAAGTTGCTTTTGCGAAATTGATGGTTGTACGCGTTTGGCCCTTTGATTGAGACCATACATCTGTCACGCCAGCCAAGGTCAGAACCTTACGACCGGTTTCGCCTATGACCAAGCCCTTGCCCGTAGGTGCAGGAAGGAGTGTTATTCGGGTGGAACCCGCACGGCCAGTCACCTTGAATGGAACACTAGTTCCAGCACCTTGGCCAGATTCCCACGATCCATTGCCGCGCTGAATTTGAATGACGCTCAACTTTGCATTCTCAATCGACTTGCGAATGGTGCTAGCAACTTCTTTGCCCTTGCAGATAGCCAAACCCACGTAACCGTCACGATTGCCCACACAGGCCATGACATTGAATCGTACACGACGACCACTGTCAGTCATGCGCTGAATCATGTTGACGTTGATGACATCATCCTCAAGACCTGGGATGAGGGCATCAATGATTTCGACCTCGCGAATCGGTAAACCAGTGGCGAATGCAGCGTCGATGGTGATGATCTGGCCGCTCTGGACCATACGACCCAATCGGGTCCTAGGCGTCCATTTACGTAACATTTCCATGGGATCTGGACCCACACCACGGCGTCGGCGTTGAGGTGCTTCACTCTCATCGGGTTGTGCGAAAGCAGCTATAATTCCGGGTGCCTGTGGAGTTTCTTCATCGCTCATTTCAGTTCGCCTCCTCAATTGCGGTCTTTGTCTTCTCGACAGCGCCCGCGATGCTCTTGTCAATATGTGTTCCAGTGAGACGGTCCTCACTAGGGAAGATTTCCTCGCTGTGAGGGACAGATAGGCCACCATCGACCATGCCCTTCAGCGCTGCAAAGACTCGGTTTCCAGATGTAGATGCGGCTAGGCCAATGTCTAGAACAGCCTCATCGTGACCTGCCTTCTGTACTTGCTTTGCGAGGGCATATCCAGTACAATAAGCGGCTGGAACCGACTTTGTCGAAGCCTTAGCAGGCCAGGCATACTTTCCTCGCAGTGATTTCCCATCCGCTGCAGAGATGATTTGGTCGCCATCCTCTTGGTAGGTAACAAGTTGACAAATCACCTGTTTGTTTGTGATTCGAACCACAGCACGAGGTGTGCCACTTCGAAGCAACTTGAGACGACGATGATAATCAGTCAGACCGGCGGATCGGCGTGTATATCGGCGTCGCTGACGCTTACCTCGTGCCATCACTTCTCACCTCCAAGTGTAACACCATCAATTTCTAAATTAGCCTTCATGTGGGCAATCGAACGGTAGGATCCGCCCTTGGCCTTTCGGTAGTAGTATCGATATTCGCTGGCTTTCAGTGTACCTTCTTCGCGCATTCCCTTGAGGGTACGACGCTGACTTCGAATGGTGCGCATCCAACGATTCTTCTTTGGCAGGCGCGCACGCGCGCTACCCTTGCGCGAACCGTGACCACGTCGACGCCCCTTGGCACGCTGTAGAGCGAGTTTGCGAGCGCGAACTCGGCTGGTACCCTGAATGGCACGAGCCTTGATGAGGCCCTCTTCAATCAATTCACGGATATCGGATTTCTGAACCGCGCCGCTGACTTGGTCGATATAACGAGGGTCAACCCATATGCGATTGACACCGCACTTCAATATCTGTGCAGCCATCTTCTTCTGATTCGTAATTTGCATCAAATTCCCCTCCTTCGATTGAGAACACGAATGCCCAATTCATCTGCACGCTCATGAATAAGTACGCGCTTTCGACCACCAACTGTGCTGCCCACACGGGCAGCTTGAATTGCGGGATCAATGCCATCAAGATCTTCAGGTCGGTGAACGAGCACCTCCTCAAATCCAGATGGGTGGAGATTGCGAGCGGATGCGATTTTGCCGTATCCTACGCGAGCCATGGGGCTGCGATACTTGCGGTTCATACGCTGGCTGGATTGGTAACCTTTGGGCTTGCGCCATCCAGTTCGTGATAATCGGCCATAGCGGAACCATTCCTGACGACGGAACTTGGGCTGTACCTTCTTCTGCGCCTTACGGGCTTTGAGAGCTGTCTTGGTCGCCTCATCGAGAACTGGTTTCTGCTTGGCAACATGGATGTATTCACCCTCATCATCCCATTCTTCGTCGTCATCAATGTCATCGAAATCATCGTCTTCTTCTACGATGTCTTCTTCGATATCGTCATCGTGTTCTTCGGCTTCTTCAAGTCGAACGATGAGGTCGGCCTTGTTCCCAGACACAGGCAAGCCTGCTTCCTTGAGAAGTTCCTTGAGTTGGGCAACGGTCAAGTCAGATAATTCACTCATTCCTATTCCCCCTTCTGGACGATGTATACGCCATCTTGGAACACTCGTCGATCTCGGCCACGGATGCGGCACGCGCGCTCGATGTTCGCACTGGTCTGTCCGACCTTCTCTTTGTCAGCGCCTGATACGACAACCTCGGTCTTGTTCTCGACCTTGACTGTCACTTCAGCTGGTGACCATGGAAGTTCTGCCTTTCGTGGGATACGTTCCCCGAAGAGATTGGTGATTGTGAGAATGGAACCTTGGACCTTGAGGGTCATTGGGAAGTGAGAATATACCGCCTTCAATCGATATTCAAAACCTTCTGAAAGTCCCTTGTTCATGTTACGAAGATGGGCGGCCCATGTTCCTGCAAGTGCCTTCTCCTTTCGACGTGGCAGGTCACAGAATACCTCAAGATTGCCATCATTCATCGAAACACTGACGCGTGAATGAATGAACTCACGAGAAAGGGATGTGCTATCCTTTGAGAGGGTGACTGTGCCTTCGTCAATTCCAGCGCCAACGCCATCGGAGAGTTCAATGACGTGCTTGATATGATCCAACTTTACCATTTTATCACCTCAATAGACGTAGGCCAACAAACGGCCACCAATCTTCTCCTCTTTCGCGTCGTAATGATGCATGACACCTTGATTGGTTGTCAGAATCAGTAGACCGAAGTCTCGTGCTGGAAGGTAACGGGATTCCCACTTGTCGAACTCAGCGCGCTTTACACTGTGTCGTGGCTTAATCACACCACAACGGTTGATGGCGCCAACCAGTTCAACACGGTATTCATCACCGCGTCCATTGGATACACGTTCGTATTCGCCCACGTACCCAGATTTCTGCATTATCTTCAACATGTTATCGAGTAGTTTGCTCGCTGGGGACAGGGAAACCTCGTAATGGCCGGCTTGTTCTGCGTTGTATATTCGCACAAAGGCATCACTTAGGGGATCAAATTGCATCTCTTCATCACCTCAACTAAATTTCTTGAAGCCAATTCGGGGGGCTACGTCCCGGAAACACTGGCGGCATAGACGAAGTCCATGTCGACGAATCATACCGCGCTTGCGGCCACACCGGCGACAGCCGACAGTTCGGCCAATCTTCTCTCCGTGATCTCGTGCCATGCTTCACTCCTCCAATACAGTAAGGTCAAATCGACCCTTGAACCACTCTAAACTCTCCTCACGAGTTACGCGATGAGAGATGCCAACCCTCGCCTTTCGACGGCGACGGCGACTGACCCGATGACCTGGGCGCTCTAGCACGACGTTGACGTCCATGCCGAAAATGCCAATCTCCGGATCATACTTCATCTCAGGGAAGTCGGTGTAATCTCGAATGCCGAAAGACAGGTTGCCTGAATCATCCCAGTTGTAAGCGGGTAATGTGTTCTCACGACACCAGAAGGCGTCCTTGAGGAACTTGTCTACGTGCTCGGTTCCACGCAGGGTCACCTTGCATCCGATTGGGGCTCCTTCACGGGTTCCCAAATCTCGATTCGTCTTCTTGGAGAGTGTGCGAACGGGTTCAAGACCTGAAATCAAGCCTAGAACACGTTCTGCCAACAGAAGGCGATTGCCACCTTCACCAACGCCGATGTTCACGGTTACCTTGGTAATCCGCGGTATTTGCATTGGATTGTTCATTTCACTCATGCGTTCACCTCATCCAATGGTAGACTGGCATCGCCAACCACGAATACGTGATCAACAATGGTGCCGAAGTCGCCGAATAGAACCTCGTTGTCTTTGCTAGAACGCTTGACAACGTATTCGCTCATAGTGGCTGTGCTGCCGATGTGACTGCCACCAATCAGGTAGCAATTTGCACCAGATGTGAATTTGTGATGCTTCTTGATCTTCTGAGAATCAACGTCAAGCACCAGGGAATCCATGGTGTTGTACTTGTTCGCATCCTTGACGTTGATGTTGCGGCCATCGTGGAGATTGAGTTGAGTCACGCCACCTTTGATGGTGGTTTTTCCATCAATACGGCACAACTTCAGTGCTGCTTCCTTGGCTGAAATTGAAGCATAGCGGAGTTTGCCATTGGTGTCCAATACGCAACGGTAGTGGTCATCACCCACGGTCAGGACATCCATGACACCGACACCACGACGCATGTCTGTGGTCACGCGACCATCGACGAGAATACGACGAGTCGCCAGTGCGCGTTTTGCTTCTCTCATGGATTGGGCTACACCGAGAACGTCACGAAGCACAACACCTAGTGCCATGCATCGCTCAATTGGATGACCACTCGGACGAGGCCGAGAAATCCAAATATCCGTCTTGCGGGTCAACGGCCAGCTTCGTGGCATGGCCAATCGCTTCATGTGGCTGGAACTCATTCGTCATCGCCTCCGTTGCGTGATAGTAATTTCTTCAAGCGAATGGGGTCACTGTCATCGACCTTAACGACGACAACATTGGATGAATGGACAGGGATGCCCTCTTCCTTCCCATCAGCCTTGGAATGTGTAAGACCCTCAACGAAAATGTTACCCGCACCCGCATCGATGCTGGCAACCGTTGCTCGAAGGCCAGATTTCCCTCGAGCTTCACCATGGCGCTTGCCCTTGTCGCCCTTCTGTGAATTGGGGTGACCGAAGTCACCGCGGTGAATTTCAACTTCATCGCCAACGCGAATTGTCACATTTCGAATGTTGACGTAGTTCGGATCTAGACACCGCGCGCGTAGACGCTTACGCTGGGTATGCAATGGTGCATTTGCAGCAGCCTTTCGCTGCTTGTTTGGAGACTTACTGACCATTCTTTACACCTCACACGATTTGCTTCGCCGTTGCAGCGATTCGGGGCCAACGTTCCGCAGCTTCGCGGCTCACAGGTCCCTTGATATCCGAGCCGCGAACTTCTCCGCGCTCGTTTACGAGAACACAGGCATTGTCTTCGAACTGAACCCATGTTCCGTCTGACCGACGGAATGGGCGCCTTTGTCGAACAATGACTGCGTGGAATATTTGTCGGCGGGTTTCGGGTGTACCTTTCTTGACCGTCACAACGATCAGATCGCCTACACCACCTGCTGGATATCGACGTGCAGTTCCACCTGTGTTGAGTACCGAAATCAGTTGGACAACCTTTGCACCGGTGTTGTCTACACACTGTATACGAGCCGCAGTTGGCAGACCACGGGTCACCTTGGATGAAATTCCTCTCATTCACTCGCCTCCGTTTCAATGACACAGAATGTAACAGTCTTGGATAGAGGTCGGCATTCCATGATGCGGACATTGTCTCCAACATTCACTTCTCCAATACACGAAGGAAGGTGAGCAGCATATCGACGTGTGCGCTTTTCGTAGCGCTCGAACTTCTGCATGTAACGGATGTGTTCGCGCTCGACGATGATAGAATTCTGCATGCCAACCTTGGCAATCGTACCTTCGATAATCTGACCACGCAGACGCAGGGAACCATAGAATGGGCAGTTTTCGTCCCCATCCCATTCACCCATGGGCTCGTTGATGTCAACTCCAATATCTCTCATGTTCAATTCCTCCGGTAATTGCGGTTAATCCTGTCTTCAGGACGCTGACACACCATAGCGCCTTGGATGATTTCTTCCTCGTTGTCGAGGGTGAAGTCGATGACGTTCTTTGCTAGGGTCTTGGTTTGGCCCCCAACGTCGACTGCGATGGTACGACGTGTCTCGCCGACCACAGTTCCCGATAGACCGATAAGGTCCGAATCGGGAGAAGCCTGGACCGTCAGGTTCCGGGCTAGGAATGGCATGTGGATACTATCACTCATTCAGCGCACCTCCACTTGATATCCATTCTTCTTGAGAATCTGAGCAGCACGCTTCTTGTGCTCACCCTGAAGTTCGATTGTACGACCCTTGACAGTGCCGCCACTGGCGCATGCACTCTTCAGAATCTTAGCGAGTTGGTTGATATCGATCGCGGTATCGTCGATACCTTCTACGATTGTTACCATTTTTCCATACCTCCTTCGTACTGTACTGATTATTGCTTTCTGTTGTTCCTTGGCGATTTCTTGACAAATACACAGTTCATCTGGGAGTCCACACAGGTTACAGATTGCGGCCATTCAGTGATCACTCCTTGTTTTCATTCATTTTTGTCAACAGGCGCGCAATTGAACGACGAGTCGCCTTGTATGCACCTAGATTGGAAGCGGAACCGCCCAGCGCTTGCTGTGCGCGCAACTGGAGTAAATCTTCTCGGAGTTCAAGCAAGCGAGACTCGCGTGCCTCATCCGACATATTGTCGATATCACGGGATTTGACGTGGGTCATTCGGTCGCCTCCTCTTCAGATTCAGAATCATCACCAAGGATCTCTTCTACAACATCCTTGACACCTTCAACAACTTCACTTGAGATATCTTTGGCAGAATCAACTACCTCTGTGGCCACTTCAACAACTCCTTCAACGACCTCTTTGGCAGTATCAATAGCGCCTTCAACGGCGGCTTCGGTAACTTCTACGACGCCTTCGACAACTTCAGCTGCTGCATCGATTACGTCTCCCTCTGCAAGTTCTTCAACAATCTCTGATGCGGCTTCTACAACTTCACCTACGACATCTTTGGCAGCATCAATTGCAGCGCCACCGGTTTCTTTGACCGCTTCGACGACCTCACCAGCAACATCAACGATGCCTTCAACGACTTCGCCTGCAGTATCTTTGACAGATTCAACTACGACTTCAACCACACCTTCTGCCTCAGGCTCTTCTTCGATTGTTTCCTCAAGGATTTCTCCCTCGGGAACCTCTTCGACAATGGGCTCAGGCAAATCTTCGCTTACTTCCTTGGTGGGTAGTACGTCAACAAGTGGAGAAAGACCCACTTCATGACGGGATTTGATTTCGATTTCGTGGGGCAACTTGCTGCCCGGGCGCATGATGGCAACTGTGCAACCAATGGTTCCGAGTTTCTTAACGCATACAGACTTTCCAATATCCATGAACTGGATTGCAGTGTCACCACAATATTTGATGTGGCCCGCTTGGAATTTCTGAGTTCGATTTCGACTTCCTGTGAGTTTCCCACTCAATACGACAAGGCAACCCTTGGCACCTTTATCCATGATATTGAGGAGGGTGGAGTGTCCTGCACGACGGAAGTACCATCCGCGCTCAAGTGCACTGGCAAGTTTGCTTGCCATCACCTGAGCATTGAGTTCAGGAGTCTCAATCTCTGCAACTTCAAGTCGTGGATTTGTAATATTGAAATCTTGGAGACGGCGCTGCAATTCGTTGATGATCTTGCCCTTTCGTCCGATGACCATACCTACTCGCTCCGCCGAAAGTGTAACCTTAGTACCCTCTGGAGTGCGCTGGAAATCAAGGCCACCGAAGCCGGCTCTCTCAGTCTTGGACAAGAGGAACTCGCGGACCAGATGACGTTCGACGTTACGGTCGATGAATTTACGGATGGTACTGTTATGTGACATCAGTAATCATCCTCCTCTTCGTCTTCATCAGCATCAGCTGACATGTCCTCAAGGAAAATCTCGAGATTGACCTGATAGTGGTTGCTTGGGGTCGCGCGCCCGCGTGCACGGGGGCGCATTGCCTTGCTGACTTGACCACGGTGTGCAGCCAAGTGTGTGATGACCATGTCTTCGGCATCGATGTCTTCGTGATGCTGACGTGCGTTATCCATGGCGCTCTCAATGAGTTTGATGAAGGCAATTGATGCGTTGTGTGGGTAACGACCTGGACCCATCTTGCCCTTGCGGTGCCCAGCCATTGTGTTGCCTCCCTTTCCTGCGCGACTTCTGCGCTTGTATGGAATAGCGACTTCCTGCTTGACAACCTTCTCAAGATACGATACGGCGTCACCTGCATACATGCCCTTCACAGCGCGTGCAATCTGATAGCAGTGCTTGTGGTGAATATCTCGGTTCACTGCACGTGCAACCGCTAATCGGCTGCCTTTCAGCAATTGCGTGAATCCGGATTGTGGTTTGGAAAGATCTCTACTCATTCTTTTCACCTCACTTCAGGGCCACGTGCTTACTGGACCGGGTTGCACCTACACCCGGACCAGTGTGTGTTACACTGCGTCGGGTTGACGCGTATTCACCAAGAGCATGTCCAATCATCTCGGGCAAGATTTCGACCATCTTGAAAGAGCGTCCATCATGGATGCCAAGAGTTCGTCCAACCATCTCTGGTAGAATGTAGAGAGAACGGCAGTGGGTCTTTGCCTTCTTGTCAGGATTTTCTCTAAGACGATTGATGAAATGTGCTTCATCGAGATTCGCACCGCCATTGGTGATGCCTGCTGCATATCCACGTCCCATACTGCGACGCGCACGCGCAGGCATGATTGTCTCCACAGATAGCGCATCTGGATCATCATCGGGAGCAAACATTGGAAGTGCCTGAAGTTCCTCAACCGTCAGACCACGATAGGTGAACACCTTCTTGCGACGTTCTGATACACCCGAACGACGCTTGCGCGCGGCACGGCGTGCTGCCTTGGGGGTACGCATGACCTTCTTACGACGTGCCATTCAGAATCACTCCTTTCTCTTGCCTCGGCCGCGTCCTGTGCGGCTGGGGGCGATGTGTCCGACCTTCTGGCCGGGTGGTGCGTTTCGGGAAACGCTGTTTGGACCATGTACGGCCTGATGATTTCCACCACCATGTGGGTGATCGACGGGGTTCATCGCCACTCCGCTGACAGTAGGGTAGAGTTTGCCTCGCGCCTTTGCGCGATAGTATGCTGCACCGGCCTTCATCAGAGGCTTCTCTGTGCGCCCGTGTCCTGCGAGAACACCGATGGTGGCTCGACACTTGGCAGGAAGATCCTTGAGATTACCACTCGGCAATCGAACGCGGACTCTGTCACCCATTCGAGTTTCAAGCATTGCATTGTTGCCACCGGAGCGGGCGAATTTACCCCCGTCACCGGGTCGACATTCAACATTACAGATGGCAGTTCCTTCAGGAATGTGGGCAAGAGTGGTCACATTGCCGGGCCGTAGGCTAACTTTCTCTCCGAATGCGACCTTCTGACCGACGAACATACCTTCTGTCGCTGCGACATGGCCCGTAGTTCCATCTTCAAACTTCAACTTGGCCAGAGGACCAGTGTGGACGGGGCTGTGAATCATATCCACAACTTCGGCCTCCTCTCCATCCTTACGCGGGAGACGGTTTGCACCAGGGAAACGATGGCTGCGTACGCGATTCTTGGGTGAAGAACCACGGCGCTGTGCACGAATTCGCTTGCCCATACATCACACCTCCAATCAGAATGCTCCCAGCTTCAATGCTGTCTCTTCGGCATCATAACCCTCAGCGAGTTTGACGCTGGCATGCTTGCCTTCCTTGCAGATTCGCGTGTTGACCTTGGCCACTTTGACCTCGAAGAGATCCTCAACTGCGGCCTTTACATCGGCCTTAGTTGCCTCGCGTCTAACAATGAATTCCAAACGGTTGTTATTCTCTGCATAGCCAATATCTACAGCCGCAACACGACGGGCTTCAAGAGATTTCTCGGTAATCCAAGGCATGAGTAGAATTTTGTATGGATCCATGTCAATCACTCCAATGCCGAAATGGCCGACTTCGTCCAAACGGTGAGACGACCTGCGTCACCGCCAGGCGCCAAATCCTCAGCGCAGAGGTCCTTGGCGACGGCAACATCCATTTCAACCTGAGCCAGCCGGAAGCCATGGAGGCCGGAGAT
>JAPYUB010000065.1:0-6955 GCA_029942125.1 Candidatus Thalassarchaeaceae archaeon
ATTGCTGCAGTGCCCTGTTCTTTGACGAGATTTGTAATCAGAGATATGATGCCTTTTGCGGTATCAGCATCAAGTTCCCCAAGGCATTCATCTGCAAGCAGAAGAGTAGGTTGTTGAACCATTGAGCGAGCGATGGCGACACGACGTTGTTGGCCTCCAGAAAGAAGGCTGATGGGCTCAAGCACTTTCTCGGAAAGACCGACGGATTCGATGGCTCTGCGAGCTTGGTCACGATATTCTTGACCTGGCAACGAGAATAGCGATTGCCAGAATGGAGCCTTGGGCAAGGCGCCCATCATGACATTGTAACCTACATTCTGATGTGTAATCAACCCTAGACGTTGTGGTATGTAGCCAATCTCGCCTACACCGCGGTAGACCTCCAGTTCTCCACTCAGAGCGGGGATCAATCCAGCAATGGTTCTCAATAAACTCGTCTTCCCAAGCCCAGAACGACCTAGGATCCCGATAATCTCACCAGGGTACACTTCAAGATTCACCGATTCAAGCAATGGCTCCCTGTAATCAAAGCCAATTGCGGCATTGGATATACGCAATATTGGCTCTGACATCGGCTAACCTCTCTGAAGTGTCAATCATCGTACTTCTCTGCGAAGTAGGCAGTGATTCCGGGGATGTTCGCAATCGCATCCGAGTAAGACCCCAAATGACTCTCACTCGTGACCGAGACGAAACCTGCCGTGTTGAGGACATTCTCAAGAATAGTTGTACCACCCTCTTCTGTGTTCAATGCAAGCAGAGCAGCCATTAGCGCATCCTGCTTATCGCCCACATTGTCAGGGTTGACTATTACTGGATGACTTGGAACCTGACCAAAATGTGGTTCCAAGATTCGATATTGATCACGGTCCAGACACCAATCATTTCCTTCGCAGTGGTCCTCGTACGAACTGGTCTTGGCGAAGACGACATCGCCAATCCCTTGCGTCATGCAGTTGAATGCACCACTGTAACCATAGTAGAGATCGCCGCTGCTGGGAATAGACGCGTTGTCGAAATGTGCCTCGATGGTTGTACGTAGTGACTCAATCTCATCCGATGGCCCTTGGACATCGACGAGCCCATTACCAATCATGTAACCCATGGGCATGAGCATACCGGCTGATTTGAGCCAACCTGTGTGACACGAGTTGTTACCTTCAAGTTGTTCAAGACTGGTAATGGCCGAAGAATTCAACACCCAAGCGGCTGCTGTGTAGGAGGTACTACCGTCATCCTTCTGATCGGCGAGAACGGCCTCAAGACCGTGGCTCTTCCAAGCTACGTATCCTGCACCCCCATCGAGGAAAGCCACATCGGCATGACCGAAGTTGAGCGCCTCGATGGCGGCATTTTCATTGGCGATTGGATACAACTTGACATCGTAGCCACTGTGCTCCGCGATGAAATCAGCGAGCAATTGTGGATTAGCGTCAGGATTATCGTAATCATCCTTCACGGTGAAGGCGATTCGAATGACATCATCCGATGAATAATCATCACCAATACAACCTGCAAATGCTGTCGTCAATAACAGCGCCACTACAATCGAATTCTTGCTCAATATCATCCATTTCATTGTAATCACCAAAGGATAATTCAAGTCGCCTTGAACTTTCTCCGAATGAAGTGAGAATATAATGTTTAGGTTGCCACAAATTCTTATTATAATTTAATAATCAGGGGCGCATATGCTCGATTCTCTTAGAGAAGAAGAAAGTTGGAATCGCAAACCATGCAATCGCCGATATCCAAATCAAAGTCGTGGAAATATGTGGTTGACTATCACCTGTGAGACGAGTCTCCATCAATAATTGATAGACACCATTCGGACTGAACAAATCGGTCTTCTCCTGAATCTGATCGAACGCTAGAGAGGAGGTATCTGTGACATCCACACCCATAGATTGGGCGATGATTAGTGTGGGAATCAACCAGAGGAAGACGAAGAACAGCCAAGTCCCGACACCAAGCGTGACTGATGCGCCGACATCCCGAGCGAGCGAGGAGGCGAGGAGTTGTAGACTGGTGTACCACCACAACAGAAGGCCAGTGGCGAACAGGTACATGGCGAGGTCGCCGAACTCTGGCCATTGCCCCATCTGTCGTTGAATCAGGAATGCCCCGACAAGGATGCCAATGGTAGTTGGAATCATCGCGGCCATCCACACACCCATGATCTGTGACAAAGCGTAATCAGACCGAGGCATTGGTTGGGATAGATCCATTGCCAACTCTCCCGTCAAGCGACGCCTGCTGACCGCATCAAAGCCAAGCAGTACAACGCTCAGGGTGCAAATGAAAACGACTGAAGTGCTTGAAAGAAACAGAACATCAGCTGGTGAATTAACAGTCAAACCGGCTGGAACAATGCGAGAATCTGCAAATCCCCAGCATGCAGCGCACAAGAGGAATATAACCAATGGAGCCAAAATCAGCATGCGTTGGCTTCGAAGATGGCGCTTGGTATCGTGGAGACTCAAATCCCAAACAATGCGAAGTCGATTACGCATCCGAATCAACCTCCGATAAGATGGAGAAACCAGCGTCTTCAATGTCAAGACCGGTGGCGGCTGAAATGACCGATTCAAGACCCGCTGGAACCGGCTGTAATCGAGTGAACGTCATTTCGGGTCCTAATTCAGTACGACGCTTTGTGGTCCATTCGCCTTTCTCCAAATGGAGGTGGAAGGCCCATTCTTCACCTTCATGAAGTGGAATCTTCTCGGCTTCGATTCCGTCGCCAAATGAGATTGGAGTCTTTCCTAGCCCAGCGATTTCAAGGGTTGCTCGCAATCCAAGATCTCGTTCAATATCAGCCAGTGGACCATGAGCAACGATTCGTCCATGATGCATGAGAACAAATTCATCGGCCAGACGTTCCAAATCAGCCAAAGTATGGCTACTGATTACGACACAGGCCCCTCTATCCGCAAGTTGACGAAGTAAAGTTCGAAAGGCGCTTTGTGCAACTGGATCTAGGCCGTTCAAGGGCTCATCTAGAAGCAATATACGGGGGCCCCCCAACAATGCAGCAGCGAGACTTAAACGCTGTTTCATGCCTTGCGAAAATGTCGATAAATCATCCGCTGAACGACTGTCTAGGCCAACCAATTCTAGCAATTCTCGACCCTCGGTCAAGGGGGTGTTTCGCATTGTACACAATCGCTCAATCGCTTGCCTTGCGGTTCCCGGACCATTCCATGTGACGCGCTCGGGCATGTATCCAATCGCTGCCCGACAGGCCTCCGTTGTAGAGGCCCCCTCTACACTCAATGTTCCATCTTCCAAAGGAAGTAAATTGGCCATCACCTGCAAAAGGGTCGATTTCCCGGCTCCGTTCGGACCTACCAGACCTAGAATCGAACCGCCTGACAACGTGAGATCGATTCCACGAATCCCCGGCCCAAGGCTGGTCGCCCAAGGACGGAATCGACGTGGGCGTCGCACCGGATAGCGAAAGGTAGCAGAGCGTAGTTCCAACATGGTCTTCGCCCTGCCGTAGACTCCGTCCTTCATGGAGTTGCTGTGAATCCCAGTCAAAACTTAACAGAACGCCACATGATTCAATGGGGCTGAGGTGTGCCGAGGGACATGGAGGTCGCAGGAACACTCACAGTATGGTTGATTCCACTGCTGTGTATACTGAGTGCAATTGCTACTGAGTGGAAGTGGAAACACCCCCATTCTCACATCTTCGATTTCTTTCGAGCAGACCCCTTCAACCAAGGAATTTCGTTGCTTTGCATCGGCATAATATTGGTTCCACTTGGTTGGTGGGTGGCACTACCAGCGGGAGCAATTGGGATGGGAATTAGGGCCATTGCTTCAGAAGATTCACGGAACTTGTGGACAAGTCGTTGGCATGGGCGAAGTGCATTAGTTATCGCTATAGTTGCGGGCGTGATTCTCTCTGGTTTTGGAGGCGTTTCTGAACCGATTGGAGCTGCAGATTGGGGTACACCATTGTTGACTGAGAATCCCGACGCACCCAACTGGCCCGCGTCCGAGCAACATATCTGGGCTGAGGGGGCTACGATTCTCGTTGTCAATCACGTAAGATTGCCTGGTACATTATCGGCGATTGGATCCGGATCAATGGTGTTGTGGCATCTAGAAAGTTCAGGAACAGATGAAGCACGTCTGAAACAAGCGATGGAACAACTCGAAGGAATCGGGTTACAGGCGAATTGGTTCACCATAGAGACCAACGCCTATGGAGAATCCCATGATTATGCTGGGGCGACGCTACCTTACACGGTGAAAATTGTCGAAGTCAGCGGCAATAAAATCGCCGAAATGGTCACTGTCGCCTTGGGAACATGGGATGGTGAAGTTCGATTGTTGACAATCATCAAATTGGCCATTCCAACCGACGAATTCTCACCGTTCTACAACGATCCATTCGCAAGTCAGCAGGTGGAGCCTTGGCTTGCAGAAAATATTGGATAGAACACCTACGGTGTTCCCACGTACACTTGATGTGCGTCGGGAAAGCCTATTCAAGCGCCCGCCAAGTCCAGAGGCCATGCGAAGTTCAACCAAGTGCAACATTTGGGCCGTCCTCCTAACCGCATTGATGCTGGCCAGCCTCATTCCGCAACCTGCAGAAATGTCGGATGAGGTGACACCTCTTGAAGCGGGACGACAGCAAAGTGTAGAGGCGGCATGTGAAGGTCTCACGTTTGAAGACATGTTCAATTACACACACGCCACTTTTGACATTCAGATGAATGACGACTGGGGGTCTGCGTATGTCGAGGCTGTCGCTTGGATTAACGGAACGCTTGCAGACCAAGTTCGATTGGATTTGGAAGGATTATTTGAAGGATTGCCTGGTGGTGACAATGGGTGGCTTTCTTCCGATGAATATCAAGCGATTGACAGCATTGCGGCAGAATGTGTCACCCAAACCAATCCCCGAATTGGATTCCGGGGTGGGCCTCCGCATCGTGGTGGCGATGGCGTCAATTGGTACAATGCCACATGGGAGAATACCGATGAGACGCCATTAACGGTTCAAGAATGGAATTTAATGCCAATGAATCACATCGATGAACGTTCTTGCGAACAATCACCGAATAATGACTGTGTCGAGATCCCCAATATTCCTCTAACCCCTGGAAGAAATTGTGACACGACCATCAACGATCCCGACGAATGTAGAATCATCGTTTACTTGAATGGAACCTTTGTTTTCGACGGAATTACACTGGGTGGATTATCCAATGAGGAATTCACCATGGCCATGAATACCTCAAACATGAGCAATGCGGACCTTGCATGGACTTATCCTGCATTAGAGGGGCTCCGCGTTGGTGTATTCGAAGAGTGCGATGGACGAAGCATCGATTACGAACACAATGACAATCAGGGCGATGCACCAGTGCCTGGAACTTGCACATCAGATGAAACAATCTCGTACGAGACACGACTTGTCAGCATCGAGGGGGAAACGCGCCTACGTGTGGAAACACACGTTGAATACGATATGTCGATTTGGCCCACGGGACAAGATATGTTTTTTGACATGACAATCGAGCCACCTGAAGTTGATGATCCCCCAATGTGGACTGAATCGGCTCCTTCAGAAGGCAACATCATGCCGATAGCGGATGATGGTGTTTCACACTTCGTTTCCACAGCCCAGATGAGCGAATGGGCGACCGATGATCAGGGGGCGCCACTCATTTCTTGCACAGGTGCACAGGGTTGGTCAATGACCGGCGATGCAGATGGATTGTCTGCAGATGCTCCAGCCGGCATAGACAGTACAAGTGTGACTTGCATGGCGACCGATTCTTCTGGCCAAAGCACCGATGAACGGAATTATACCTTACAAGTGCCAATGCGTCTCTCTGGAACCGCAAGTGGGGGCATCGCTACAGTGACGATGACACCAACGACTGGAATGCCAATTATGGATGCTGTAGTCACGCTAGTGCAAGAAGATTCCCAAACGAGCAGCGATTCTGTGACGATGAACGGTGAAACTGTTGTTTCTGTTGACCTGTCATCCATGTCACCTGGCCCCTTCATGGTCCGCATCAGTGCCGATGGAACGGGAATGGCAGATTTCGACCACACATACGAACTAGGGATGTCAAAGGAATCTTCACCTCCAAGCATATCTATCGTGAATTACGAGTGGATTGGTGAAAACTACGAGATTACGGGGCAATTCAGTGATCCTGATGGAGATCCGGTCACCATTACTGCAACGAATAACGGGAATTCATGGGCAACCATCCTAACCAGTGGAAACCAATGGATGGCCAATGGCGCTGGAATTCCCGGTTCTGAAAATAACTCAATTATACTAACTGCGTGTGATAGTTGGAATCAATGCTCGAATCAATCGCATGAGGCTGGAGCCACCCCCGGTGGACAAGATGACGATCCAATCACCCCTCCTGTCAGTGACAGCGAAGGTAGTGAAGATGGGTTAGCAGTTGCTGGATTCATCATCGCAATTGTTGCACTCGTCATTGTCATTATCGCAGTTGTTGTCATGGTATTACTAGGACGGCGAAAATAAGGGAGCCTTCATACGTGTTCGCTTGCCGCCTCGGCTCAGTGATAGCATGGCCTTTGATGGACACATCCGTGAAATTAGCCACGAAGGGGGTATGCTCGCGCCGTTTACTGGTGAAGCACCCAAATTGGGGCAAATTATGCAACTACCCGGCGGAAAATGTGTAGGCAAGGTCGACACTGTCATCGGTGAAGTCACAGCTGCTGTGGTTCACATCAACCCATTTCGGGACATTGAAGTCGAATTATTGATCGGACAACCGGTTGAACTAGCACCCCCTAAGGAGAAACGGGATTCTCGTCGAGAAAGGAATGACGAGAGAGGTGCCCCAGAGAGGAAAGAAGGAGACTGGACCTGTGAAAAATGCAGTAATCACAATTTCGCATGGCGAGACGTTTGCAATCGCTGTGAAGCTCCAAA
>JAPYUB010000065.1:7055-10025 GCA_029942125.1 Candidatus Thalassarchaeaceae archaeon
GCAGTAATCACAATTTCGCATGGCGAGACGTTTGCAATCGCTGTGAAGCTCCAAAGACAGGAGGAGGCGGTGGAGGTCAACGTCGCGACAACCGTGGCGGAGATCGCCGAGGCGGCGACAGTCGAGGAGGAGGCCGAGGCGGAGATCGTCGAGGTGGTGACAGTCGAGGAGGTCAGCAACGCGGAAACAATCGTAGCGGCGGAGACCGTCGTAGTGGAGGATTCCAGCAGCGTGACAACCGTGGCGGAGATCGCCGAGGCGGCGAAAGTCGAGGAAGTGACCGAGGCGGCAACGACAATCGTCCACCTCGTCGAGAATATCGTGGGAGCAATGTACGCACATCTCCACGACGAGACTCCAGAAAACCTGGTGGATGGGGGCCCAAAAGCAAGGGCGGCCCCCGCAGGCGCTGAAATCTAGCGCGGAGCATTCATTTGACTCATCGGCCGAGGTTCGCCTATGAGCCCGCCAATCGAACTTGTCGCCGGCTTAGTCGAGGAAGGTATTCCGGCAATGCTCGACGAACTTGAGGAATATCTCAAGGGTGGCAATCGTGCTGGGGCTTTACTGAAAGCCACTGAAATCGTTGAAGCAGACCCAAATTGCGTCGAAGGGCTCTGGGCGCTGCTCAATTGTGGATTGCCAGACCTTCGACGTGATGGCACCTACCGAGTGGACCCCACCTTGCCTGAGGCGGCGAAAGGGTGGGCCTTGGCCAAGCGAATAGTCACTCTCGACCCAACACATCAAGGGGCTTGGATTCGAGGTGCAATTCTATCTACACAACATCTAGGATTGGCCGAGGAGGCCCTAGAGTGGTGGGAAAATTATCGGGGACATCATCCGAATCACACGACACCCATCATCGAACAGGCGGCTCTACTGATTCGAATGGGGCACTACGCCGAAGCGAGTCAACGAATGGAAGCACTTCTTGACCGCGGTATGGAAGAGATGTCGGGGAATCAATCGATTCGGGTTGAACAAATGAATCGGACAATTCAGCGTTATTATGAGATGGAGAAATTGGATATATTTCGACCACAGGACCCTAAGCATTCCTCATGGAAAGATATCGATGGAATGCGCAACCTGAAGCCATCCAGTGAGAAATTCACCTTCTTCATGCTAGCAGGGCCGCTGGTGCTTTGGGAGGCCATCGCCCTACAGTGGTTCATGCCCAACGGCTGCTTCGGAATGGGGATCGCATTCATGCTGGTCTATGCATCCGTACTATGGGTCAAGAAAATTTCAATCTCAATGACCGATAAGCGCAATCGTCCCGTTCTGGATCTTTGGCGAGCTATCGAGGTTGAAGCAACCTCTGGAAAAACCTGCGTCCCTGAAAAGATTCGAGATTCCAAACTGTATCGCACAGTGATGACCAAAGATTACCCAGTAGCATTCCGCCAACGCATTGAAAAAATTGTCGAAAACGATGAGAAACTCTCCAATCGTTGGGAGATGAAAATGCCCGAATGGGTGGAATTTGAATTCGATGAAGAGGAATGAGCACCGGCTCATGTTCCTGCAGTGTAATCTGAATGATACGCAATCTGCTCAGCAGTCAGCGTGTCGATTTCAAAGCCGAGAGTAGTCAATTTGGTTATGGCGAGACCTTGATCCTGTTCCAGGGTAATGTCGTGAACAATCGGAGCCATGTCGAGACCTTCAGCGGCCAGACGGCACAGTGCGAGATATTGGTTGGCAAAACTCATGTCCATGACTTCAGAAGGGTGACCTTCGGCAGCAGCCAAATTCACCAATCTACCTCTTGCAAGCAAGAAAATATGACGGCTGTCTGTCATTGTAAATTCTTCATTATTTGAGCGGATTGTACGAACGCTCTTGGATTGAGATTCAAGATGTTCGATGTTAATTTCACAATCGTAATGCCCTGTGTTACAAATGATTGCGCCTTCTTTCATGACTGAGAAATGTCGATCAACGATGACATCTTTCATTCCGGTCGCGGTGCAGAATATATCGCCGATACTCGCGGCTTCATCCATGCGCATCACTCGGAAGCCATCCATGACTGCGCGAAGGGCGGGGAGGGGGTCAATCTCGGTAATGACAACATTTGCACCCATACCACTGGCTCGCATAGCCAAACCACGTCCACAGTGTCCATAGCCAGCGATAACGAATGTCTTGCCGGCAATGAGAACAGAAGTCGCCCGGATGATGCCATCGAGCGTTGATTGACCGGTACCGTATACATTGTCAAAATCCCACTTTGTAATCGCATCATTCACTGCGATGACCGGATAACGAAGTTCACCCGCATCACCCATTGCACGAAGACGATGGACTCCGGTTGTCGTTTCCTCTGTCCCTCCGATGACACCAGATGAATAATCCGACATGGGCCCATGAACTCGAACGATGAGGTCAGCGCCATCATCCAGTGTTAACGTTGGATTCGCTTCAATCGTGCGATCGATACACCAATAGAAATCCTCGACACTTTGTCCATGCCATGCATAGATTGAGTATCCTTGACTGGCCAACCATGCGGCGACATCATCTTGCGTAGACAAAGGATTGCAACCGGACCAAGCAACTTTTGCACCTGCCGCTTCAAGTGTTTCAATGAGTACAGCGGTTTCTTTGGTCACGTGCAGACAACCTGCAACAATCATGCCTGCCAAAGGTTTGGATTGTCGGGCCTCTTCTTGGAGACTAGCAAGAACTGGCATTCGAGCGCGAGCCCAGTCCACACGACGTGCGCCCTCTTCAGCGAGGGTGATGTCTGCGACCTTCCAGTCCTCACCAGAGTCCATGATTCGACGCGACGGTTAGAGTTCATCAATGCCGCGCTAAACCTTTCTGGAGGGTCGCCGGGGAGCATAGCCCCCCGACGTCTCCATTTCGTCATACTCTCAGCGTCATTGCTGCTGTTGCTGTTGAGCCGCTTGAGCATAGTAGTGCTGAGCATAAGCACGAGCTGTTTCCTCAGGATAGCCC
>JAPYUB010000066.1 GCA_029942125.1 Candidatus Thalassarchaeaceae archaeon
CAGGAATACTCTCTGAAGTAGGTGAGTTCTGGACCAAGCAACTGATTGTTCTCTATGCAGTCTCATTGGTCATGTACATGGAAGTGACGAATGGAATCATTCGATTCTCAATGCTTGACACAAGTATCCGTACCGGAGAAGTGTACGTCATGAACGTCAAGAAGGTGCTGAGTCGATATCATATCAGTCTCGTAGTGACACCTGTCATTGCTGCTTTTGTTGCATCCTGTACTCTGTTAATCAATGTCATCATTCCCTGGTTCTTTGAGTTCTTTGACAAGGAAACATCCGTTCGACTATCACAGTCTGTTGAATTGACAAGTGTCTATGGTGTAGCCCTAGGAACCATGTTCGTCTTCGTTCTTGTAGCAATAGTGTTCGCTGCAAACATCCCATTGCGAATCCAGCAATGGAGAGAAGCCGCCGACGATTGATTGTCTACTGAGTCAGTAGATCTAGTGCGGCGCACAGCGATTGAATTGATTGCTCTGTTTGATTGGCAGGGACGGTGGCATGGATGGCATGGTCACGCGATTCTTCATCACTGAACTGGAGTTGGATATTCGCCTCAGTGGCGAATGACTTGATTTGATCGCGAATGGATGAATCCTCGCCAATCCCCTCGCCTACAAAGCACAGGATTGAGAGCGGTTCGCCCAATTCAGGGGTCGGTAAACTCGATTTCTCCGATAAAATTCGCTTGGCACGTGCAGCCATTCTACTGGAAACCAGAAGACGTACACGACCCGGCTGTGCTCGAATACTGGCCACACTAATCCGAGCGCGTCCCAATGCAGACATTGCATCACTCACGCTTTCGACCAACGATAGTGCGCTTGAAAGCGTCCAAGACAAGGAGATTAGATGGGGTAGACAACCCACAGCGCGAACAGTAGGAGTTTCCAATCGAATTGAGGGGCCGATGATGGTCCCGTCGACCTCCGGACTGTGGAGGGGTCGAAGGTAGAGAGGTATGCCTGGTTTCCTCAGAGGTTCGACTGCTGAAGGATGTAGCATGGGTTCGCTGAACAGAGCAAATTCTGTGGCCTCAGTATAGGATAGATTCGACAAATTTCTCGCAGGGAGTGTCCAACGCGGAGATAGTGCAAGTACACCTGCCACATCACGCCAGATGGTGACGCTCGAGGCATCGAGTGCAGCTGCAACGGCAGTGGCCGTCAAATCGGAGCCCCCTCTCCCCAACAATGCGTATCCATCCTGAGTCACACCATACCATCCTGTAATGACTGGAACCGCTCCTTTAGGAATTTCCAGAAGTTGTTTAGTTTGGTCCGCGTCAATTCGCGCATCCTCGCCCCGACCAATCAGACGAATCCCCGTCTCTTCTGACCAAGCCGGAATGCTGGGGATTCCTCTCGCATCCAATGCGGCTGCAATGGCTAGACTGGACAGACGTTCACCACAGGCAAGGGCATCAGCACGAACTTCGATATCTGGTTCACTGGCATGTAAATCAAGTGAATCAGCAAGATGATGAAGAGTTTCAGCGAATCGAACAGCCCAAGGTGATGATGCAATCTCTGGAACTCTCTCGATGTGTTCCAATTCAATCGATGAAGTGAAGTCCTTATTTGAGTAGGAGGAGCGATAATCAATCTGTTCGATGAGGCGATCTGTGATGCCGCTGAATGCAGAAACAACAACCACTGCGCGTCCTTCAGAGTGACGTATTCGCTCAACTACCGCATCAATATCCTCTATTGCAGAAAGACAAGAACCACCGAATTTGTGTACATGAATATTCAACTCCACCCCTCCCTCAATTGCAACAAGTCGGCAATAATTAGTCGGCAGACCGCTTCGACCACGGGGGTGGCCCGTGGTGCAATCACTGGGTCGTGTCGACCTCCGATTTGTAATTCTCTCATCTCTCCTGAAGGAAGATGTAGTGTCATCTGTGGAATCGAAATAGAACTTGGGGGCTTGAAATGGACGCGGACCCGCAATGGTGCTCCAGTGGACATACCACCCAGAGCGCCATCTGCATCATCACCAATCGGAATCTGCTCGGGACCCCATGCATCATTGTGTTCTGACCCTTGCATCGTCACTGCCTCGCGACCCCGGCCGAATTCAACTCCCCGAGCACCAGGAATGGCCATCAAGCCTCGAGCGAGGGCAGGTTCAAGGCCCTCGAACCATGGTTCGCCCACCCCCAACGGCAAATTGGATACAATTGCCTCCACGCTAGAGCCGATGCTGTCACCTGACTTGCGAAGAGATTGAACCAGTTTGAACATCAGGTCTGCTGCATCTACATCATTACAGTTCAGAATCGAACAAGCCTCACCTTCACCGGATTTGCTCACAAATTGAGCGATGATCGGGCCAATCTGGCTACAATGAGCAGCGACTGTGACATCTCCAAGCGCCTCACGAATCAGAGAACCTGCAGCCACCAATCCGAGGGTTAAACGTCCTGAATTCGCTCCACCCCCACGAAGATCTGCTGCCCCTCCAGTTCGCGTGGATTCGGGTAAATCAGCATGACCTGGGCGTGGCTGATCGGGTAGAAATCCGTAATCTCTTGATTTGGCGTCCTGATTGCGAACAAGCAGAAGAATCGGATATCCAGTTGTCTGACCTTCATAGACACCCGAGAGAATCTCACAGTGATCGGGCTCTGTTCTTGAAGATAGGAGGCGACGGCCTGGTTTGCGTCTTTCCAAATCTTCAATCAAGGTTTCAACATCTATGGATAGGCCGGGAGGTACTCCCTCAAGTAAGGCGCCGACTGCGGCTCCATGGCTCTCTCCGAATAGTGTAACTCGTACAGACTCGCCCAGACTCATACCCATCGCTGCTTACCCCTTATGCCTCATCCGTACGGAACGTGGTTTCAATGATATTCCAGTCACGAGGTTCAATCGTTTGCTTGACACGGCGAATAGATGATTCTTGAGCCGCAGGGAGAATCAGAGCGATGGCTGGACCGGACCCTGATATGGTTGATACGCGACATCCTAGAATGCTCATATCACCACAAGCCTTGCGACCCGAAGCATCACCTAATGCAGCAGAAACAGCGCGTCCATTCTGAATCATCGCATTGAAAATCTTCTCCTGTTCTACGGCGGTAATTGCCTGCTGGAATTGGTTAGCGAACATCTGAAATTGCTCGGGATTGGGTTCAATGATTCGGGGGCCTCGATCCAGAATGAGAATTGTCCAGTTTTCAGATTCTTCAATCTCTCCTTCCATCAAGACTCCTTCAGCGGCCGGTACATTGGGATCCACGACTTTCCAGCCGGGCTCAACCGCAGCCCAAGAATCGTCAACAGAACCGGTGAAGGAACAGCCACAGGCCAGTTGAGCATCGGAGGCGATATCGACAATCTGGTGATTCTCTAGTGTGGTTTCTGTAGCGTCACAAAAGGCCCGGATACAAGCGACAGCCAACGCTGAACTTGATTTCAATCCACGACCGATGGGGATATCAGAGCGAACAGCCCAATACAACTCTTCTGAATCAGGGAGAGCATGCCCAGCATCAGTCCATTTTTCTGTGACTGCGAGAATCAATCCATGGGTATCTTTGGGTTCTTTCTTGACTGGGGAATCTCGCAATTGAACCCTAGTGGAAAGTGAGATACTTACAGTCGAACCATAGCCAGCACCGAGAGCATGGAGGACGCTAATCCCCCCGTAACCTTCACCTCGACCCAGAACCGCCATACAACCCTCTCCTTAACGCTCCTCGGCCACCGACAGGACGTGGTGGCCAATATGCCTAGCGCTTGCTCCTATGCGAGCCAGTAATAAATCACCCACGGTGATTGAAGTGACTGAAGGCATCTCTCCTTTAGGAGAGATAAGACGTACAGTCTCCGCCTGTTGCAAAAATGTCTGCCCAACGATCCCACTCTCGGGATGACTGAAGCGAACAAGAAGAAAGGGGCGTGATTCAATTTTCATTCGGCCGATTATTGCACTGCGAACTATACCATCAGAATTGCAAACTGAGACCGAATCTCCTGCCGTCAATTCACTAAGATATTTCGTCGAACCATCGTCCATCAGAACGTAGGCATGTACGGCCCCGGCGTTAACGCGGAATGGCCGTGGTGGGACGAATTCACTCTCCAATGTCTCACCATGAATCAGAGCCAGAGCATTGGCCGATGAACCAATAAGAAGACCTTCGCCCACTTCTAAAGAAGTGGTCAAATCAACACAAACACGGTCACCGATTCCCCCATCTTCGATGGCGATAACTTCGACTGGAACGATGTCAGAATCATCATCAATTACAATCTCATTGCCGTCGCTCTGAGTCGCAAGGCGTTCGGCAGCAATAATTTGGGCTTCCGCCCAAATCTCAGCATGGTCTGCAGGCAACAGCAAACCATCAACACCGGTTTCAAGTGCGAAAGCAGCACCACGAATGGCTGGCAGTGTATTGATTCTAGCAACGAGATTTGTTCCTGTTCCCTGTGCGGCTGCAACAATGTTCTCCAGCGGTATCATCTGCCAATCACCAGTGGTCAAAACAATCCAAGATACGAGGCCGATCATCGATTTGGCAGCATCTTGACCTTCTGCATCGCTGATGTCTATGTGAACACCAACAGGATTTGTGGATGAATCAAGAATTCGACCATCGTCACAAGCGAATAATACGGACTCAGCCCAATCTGGGAGGCTATCACCAGCGGCGAGGAGAACGCAATCGGCTGGGTGCGGTTGAAGGATACCGTCATCCCCACTCGCTGCATCTAACCACAATTCCATTTTCTCACCTCAGGCTCCATGAACAATCTCTCTCAGGGCGCGAACACAGGCCCCCGGATCATTGGCACCAAACACCTGACGACCCATGCAAACACCTGCCCCTCCGGCTGACATCGCGTATCGAACGATTTCCAATGTTTCGGAGAAATCCCCCTCTTGGGGTCCCCCTGCAATCAATACTGGTATCGGGACAGCACTGCAGACCTTGCGGAAACTTTCAGCGTTGCCAGTCCACGGAACTTTCACCACGTGACATCCCATTTCGTAGGCGATTCGAGCAGCATGTGCCACACCACCGGTGATGTCGTTGGGCAATGTGACGAGATTCGGACCGCGAGGGTAGACCATTCCAAGCACCGGCATACCAATATCTTCAGCTTCAGTGGTCAATTCACCCATATCAAAAATCATATCTGGTTCATTTTCATCTCCAAGATTGATTTGTCCCGAAACACCAGTTGCACCACGGGAATAAGCCTCTGCAGCACTTGCAATCCTGACCTTGGACTGAGAATTCTTACCACCATGGGCTGTCGATGCCGAGACGTGACAAACAAAGCCGTCCCAACCAGTTCGAGTTGATTGATGACTGACGACCCCTTTCTGACAAACGATGGCATCAGCGCCATCTGAAATAATGGAATCGATGACCGAATCCATTCGATCAAGACCATCCTCGGGATAGCCAGAGAGACCATGGTCCATTGGAATCCAAACGCCACGGCCATTCGGCAGAAGGCGTTCAAGGCGTTCTGGAAGGCTACCGCTCATGCAGGGTCCCACTACTTCTCGCATTTGAGCGTTTGTCGACCCGTAGGGTCGACCTAAATATCCAAATCAACGATAACCGGGGCATGGTCACTGACGACCAATCCCCCTTCCCTCATCACGGACGCTTGCCTCAAAAGAGGTGCTCCGGCGGCATTCGCCAAAACGTAGTCGATTCGCCATCCTCGATCCAATTGGCGGGCTTGGCCACGATTGGACCACCATGAATAGGGGCCCTTGCCAGGGCCTACAGAGATGCGCAGTAAATCACACCAACCTGACGCTAGAAGACGGTCAAACCACGCACGTTCTTGAGGTAGGAATCCACTGGTATTGCGATTGCCGGAGGGATTGTGAATGTCATCTTCGGTGTGGGCGACGTTGAGGTCCCCACAAAGGAACACGGGTTCATCCAATTTGGTAAACGGGCGGGCCCATTCAAGCAGGTCCTCCATCCACTGTTCCTTCCATATTTGGCGCTCAATCTTGTTAGAGCCACTGGGTAAGTAACAATTCAAGCAGTGCACGCCATTGTGATAAGTGTGTAACATACGTCCTTCGAGGTCATCTGGATCAAGACTTGTACCCGTCCCTCGGCCCATTTCTGTGAATGATTCCTTGGACCAAGTAGCCACACCTGAGTAGCCCTTTTTCTCAGCGGGATGCATGAGTGTGTGTGACATTGTTGGTGTCCAGTCATTTGGAAGTTGTTCCGGCAAAGCTCGCGTTTCTTGCAACAGTAGAATGTCGGGGTTGATGCGTTCAACGAACTCGTCCAATCCCTTGCGAATTGCGGCACGAATGCCATTGAGGTTCCAAGTGACCAAACGCATCCAAACACCTCACTGTGAGAGATCTTTGATCTTCTCGACGAGATTCATTTTCTTGATTCTCCACATTCCGAATGGTGTGAGTGATATTGAGATGAATACCACGATTCCAATCAGGAGGAAAATGGATGAATTAGAGGCTGTAACTGTGAAATAGGCCGTCCATGTTACGAATGAAGAAAGCATCAATTTGGTGCCGAGTATAGAGAAAATACAGCCCAATACTCCACCGATCAATCCAATGCCGAGATGTTCACCGAAAAGCATCAATCCCAAGCGATTGTTGGATGCCCCCAGTACCCTCAACGTCGCTAGTTCAGTGTCTCTCTCAGCCAAATTCATCACGAGAGTGTTGAACAAGACGGCAACGGCAATCAGGATGCCCAAGCCCTCTATCGCGATGAACATCCCCTGTTGTTGTTCCATGATGGTTTCAAAGGCATCCAATGTGTCTTCACGCATCGTAATCCCCAACGAAATCTGGGCGAGTTGCTCATCTGGTTCGACCCCAAGGGGCAAATCAAGCATCACAACAGTGGCCTCAACCCCCAAAATTTCTGCAAGATCGGCACGATGGAAATGCACGGCGCGAGTAATTTCACCCTGAGTAAAACCTGTGATTTTGATTTCAACCGTTTGGGTTCCGAATACAAGTGAGTGTGTTTCTCCAATCTCCCATCCAAGGAAATAGTTGAGGCCCTCATCGACGAGAACTTCTGGAATGGCCTGATTGGCAGTGGGTAAATCGCCATCTGAAAGGTACACCAAATACATCGATTCACCCGTCTCAGTTGCAACGTTCTCAAGTCCGTAGGCTGCCAACTGCCGGGTGTCATTCTCTGGAGAACCTGGGAAAATAATCATCAGTTCGTACTCAGCTCCATTTTCATCCGCCCATTCAATGATGGCGTCTTCATTGCCCATTGTGAATGCCTGAGCATCCCAACTTTGACGATCTTCTAAACCTCCAAGGAAAAGTTCACCAAAGGAGTCCATCATGATAATCATAGAACCGAAAAGCAACATTGAAAGGCCCACTGCAAAGAAAGTGAGCATCAATCTAATCGGTTTTCGGACACTGGAACGAATGGTCAATCCAACGGTGGCAGGTAACTTTGCAGTTAACTTCTGCAAACCTCTGGACGAAACCCGAATTTCATGCTGACCACGCAAAACTTCCAATGGTTGCATCCGTGATGCTTGCCAAGCGGGCCTCAATCCAGAAAAGAACACAATCACCATAGCGATTGTGACAATTTGGACCACCATCGATGATGGAACCGTCGGATTGATGATTGGGATTCCAATGATTCCTTCGTACATTTTCGTCATCGCAGGCGCACCGAAGAATACACCTGGAATGGCGCCGAGTACACAACCGATGACACCAATAAAAATCGGTGCTATGATGTAGCCCGGCATAATCGACATTCTTTTCACGCCAAGGGTTCGCAATACAGCGATTTCCTTGGCTTGAGATTGAATCAATCTCTGCAAACTAAGGAATATGGTGATGCCAGCGACAACAGCGAGCATTCCTGTTATAACTGGATATGAATTTGAGGCAGCCTCTACATCTGCTCGTAAGAATTCGACAGATGTGACACCTGTTCGATCATAAACCCCCATTGGAGAATTATCGTTCTCTGTAGCGATGGTGGAGATTCCTTCAACCAAATCGAGTAATCCACTTGCATTGGCATTTTGAGAATCGGGTGTTCCTTCAACGTCGATGAGGAGGAAATTCGATTCTCCAGCACTGAAGTTGGCCAGAGCCTCAAGCCCTTCGTCAGTCATGTATCCGGTGACAAAGGTCCCGGGTTGAGCAGGAAGGAATTCTCCTTCGATTGTGAAATACAAATGAGTAGAATGAAATCCAATACCGACGACGGTATAATCGAGGGCATATCCAGCACCAGCACTGATGTGAACTGAATCTCCAACCTCAATTTCCAACGCTTCGGCGGCGTGCTTGTCGATGACGATTTCATCGTTTCCCATAGCCACTCGACCCGAACAGCAATCATGTTCAGGAATCCAGACTCTGTCCACTTCACCTTCATCGATTCCGTGCCATACTGCGGCAACCATCCCTATATCGGCAGATTCACTGAAAAATTGTCCTTTTGAAACGAGGCGGGGTTCACATTTGTCCAATACGAGTTCATCACTGGGCCATTGTTCTCGAATTTCTTGGCATAGGTTTTCAGTAGTCGTTCCATTCCAGTTTCCTACATTGTTCTCAACCCAAACATCGGGTAGGTTGACACCGTTTTCATCATCGGCATAGATGTCATCATACAGTGTGGTTACTGAATTGGCATAGGCTCCAAATGCGATGCCGGCAAACACACCGATGGACACCATCAAGATGACTGCTGAAAGGCGCAATTTCGTGCGCCATAGGCTTCTTGCAAGCCTCTTAGTCAACAGCATCGACATTTTGTCACCTCCGTTCAAAACTTTTCATCAGAGACAATTTTCCCACTATCGAGGCGAACAACTCTAGTCGCATATTTGGTCAGAGTTTCATCATGAGTTACCATGACTGTCGTGATGCCTTCCGCCTCGCAAGCACTGACCAGCACTTCCATCACATTCGCAGATGTGACTGAATCTAAATTGCCAGTCAACTCGTCTCCAAGCAATAGATTGGGACTCTTGGCTAAACTTCTGGCAATTGCAACTCTCTGCTGCTGGCCGCCACTGATCTCGGCAGGGAAGCGATTCACTTCTGCTTCAAGACCCACCAACGTGAGCAACTCACGGGCTCTGGCCTCATCTCGACCATCGGACAACTCTTGGATGAGGAGGATGTTCTCTAGAACGGTCAAATCCTGAAGGAGATTGAAGAATTGGAATACATAACCAATATTTTCTCGGCGGAATGTCGTCATCTTTTCCGCATGTCCCCGGGGTACCTCAACCCCATTGAAGTCGTAATCACCCTCAGTCGGATTGTCTAGCGCTGCAAGGCAGTTCAACAACGTCGTCTTCCCTGAACCGGATGGACCGAGCAAGAGAATTCTCTCCCCGTCCTCGATCTTCAGATTGATCCCATCGAGAGCCTTGACGGTTCCAGAGGCCATTTTGTAGTGTCGTTTGAGATCAGTGATGTCAACCAATGTCATGTTATCACGAACCGGGCTGAGATTAGGATTGATATAGGATTTTCACCATGCTACGCAGGGTGGACCTGAATCAAGCTTCCTTTTCAGGTGTACCACCGAAGAACTGGATTGTCTCCTTGAACAATGCTTCTCGACGACGTTTCTTGCTGGTTCTCAGATGGAATACGGCAAAAAGGATCACGACAGCAATTAGCCAAGGAATCAGAGCCTCAGCATGGTATCTCTCCATCACTTCGATGATCCCACGAGCGGTATAGGCCCAGGTCGCCGAGGCTGCGAAGCCACCAATCGAACAGGCGATTAGCACATTGGTGAATCGCATCCGACTGAGCAGACCGAGCATGGCGCCGACAAGAACACCAGATGCCATGAAAGGAATCCAGACGAAGACAATCAATCCCCAGAAGCCCCAACGATTGATGAAATCACGCTTCTCCTGAGCAACGAATTCGACAGTAGACAGAACATCACCCATCACCTGGTTTTGTAGGAGTGTAGCGAAGATTCCTTCTTGCTTAGCGACCAAG
>JAPYUB010000067.1 GCA_029942125.1 Candidatus Thalassarchaeaceae archaeon
AGCCAAGACCGTACAATCTGGCGATGACGGCGCTGTGGATCACCACGGGGAGGCTCTGCCCACGCTCTCCAAGAGCGCATCCCACATCGATATCAAGAAAATCGAAAGAGCGCGACGCCATTCATCCAAACCCGGCGAACATCCTGGCATAGCCTGGTTCTATCGGATGATGAGGGGGCTGAGTAGGATGGCCATTCGGCAAAATTTTCGAACCATCGAAGTCACAGGACAGGAACACATCTCAAAGGATGCAGGCATTCTCACAGTCGGTTGGCATACCAATGGACTCATTGATCCAGTTTCGCTAGTCGTCACTCAACCGAAGATGTTTGTTTTCGGCGGACGCCATGACTTAATCACACGTCCAATCATTGGTCCGTTATCGTCACTCGCGGGTGCTCAGCCCGTCATTCGCCAAGCAGAGCTGGCACGTGGTGGCACATCGAGTGAAGTTGCGTCTCGTATCAATTCCAAGACCATGTTGACTCTAGCAGAATGTATTGCGCATGGCCATGGAACAGCACTGTTCCCCGAAGGAACCTCTCATGAAGATGCCAAAATGAGACGCCTTCGCACGGGTCCGATGCGTTCAGTTATCGCTGCAAATTCAATTGCTTATGAGAAAGGACTCCCTTCACCACATCTCCTTCCGGTTGGCCTCCATTATCGAACGCAGTGGTATTTCAGAACTGATGCGTGGTTTGAGTACGGTGCCCCAATCTCTCTTGCTGACGCGATTCATCCCGAGGAAGATCGTGCCCGTTTGATGAATGGTGAATGGGTGGAAGCACCTGCAGACATCGTCAACAAATTACGAGACGAAGTTCGCGATCATCTCACTCTGATGACACCCGACGCCTCAACATGGGACGAGTATCGTGCTTGGCACGTCTTGGGGCATCTTCGAACTATTTCTACGGGACAAAAATTGAATTCTTGGAGAGAAGAAGTTCTTGCAGCTCGTTCCGTTCGAGATGATATCCGAAATGAGGATAGTGTATTGACGCCATTGCAGCCAACTGCACACCGAATTGGAGAAGTCCTTCATTCGGCAGGTTTGGATGGAAGAGCACTTGATTCACAGGGACTGCGAACACCTAGTATGACCGAATCTCTCACATTCATTCCCGCATTGTTGCTAGCCCTTCTTTCAGCGCCATTGACATTGTATGGAAGCGGCGTTATGATATTGATTGCAAAGATTCTTGGGGACAATACCGATGAAGGAATCGATGCTCGCGCATCATATCATTTTTTAGCATCCCAACTTGGTCCAATGATTGTTTGGCCCATCCCTATTGGAATATTTGTTATCGTAGCATTTGTGGGGCCGTGGGCGTTGGCACCATTGTGTATCGCCCTCATCGCCATATCACTCCCAATTTCCTTCCATCTATCTAACAAGGTTGCAATCATTGCATGGAATCTGCATGTAACCTCCCGTGACGCCCGTAGACTCAATCGTCTTCGTCATGATTCCGAATCATTGGTGATTGCCAAAGACATCATGGATTTGCTCGTTGCGCTGAAATAGGTCGGCGCCTTCCACATACCCATGGCGTCCGGCGACATCGAGCAAAATGTGCGAAAATGGTTGTCTGGTGAGGGCCTTGAAATTAAGGAGCGCGACGACCCTCGTGCTGATTTTCATTTTCTCGTGAGATATCCTCCAACTAAACATGGCCATCTGTTCAACGTATTGTCTCCAAAGAAGCGTAATCTGTTGGTGGTTTCTAGTGTCACTCAGGTTGACGCCGGTCAGCAAGACGAGATGAGAAAGCATGCAGAAGATGACACTCAAGGGTGGGAAGAATGGCTCCATGAAACCCGCCTTCAACTCACCCGATCACACGTGGATTGGGTGTTACATGTCGGTCACGGAGAAGGGAAACCGGGTCCCCTTCAAGCGTTTAATCTCTCGATGCCCACATGGTTTGATGGCGTCACACAGAACGAAGTGATGCAAACGCTCCGTCGCTTGTGGCTCTCTAAGTTATCAGTGATTCATGATATCAAATTCTCGTACGGCCCCGGCATTGGAAAACCGGGTCCAGTTGATGATTGGGCCAAAGGCGGCTCTCGCCCCGAACCCGATACAGCACCTTCAACCAAAGAGGTCGAAACCGACGAAACCGGTGGTTTTGGTACCGGATTCGATCCCTCAGAATGGGTCTAATTACCTCACGTGCGCGCTTACGCGAAACTGACCGCAGGGGGTTTCGGTTAAGTAGGAGATAAATAGCGTTTCCAAAGCGCTGGAGACGTTCTCCGGGGGTCGAACAATATGAATAACAAACATGGCAGCATCACTATGGTGATGATTTTCTTGATGAGCACGCTATTGATTGCATACACACCACCTGTTGCTCAAGGTGCATCCGTCGTTATTACCGACGCAGTGCAGCTTGTAGATGGTGGAGCAGTCAATGAGCGAATGGTAGCGATGACAAGTGATAGTGAAGGCAATATTCACGTCATATGGTCTCGCAATACACAGAACCTCTACTACACTATGCTCGATCCTCGTGCACAGACTGTCATCGACGTCACACAGATTTCCAATGGTGGTGGGCACCGTGCATGGCACCCCGATGTCGCCATCGATTCAGAAGATCGCATCCACGTTACTTGGGCAAACAAAGGTAGCCAGCATGAAATCTTGTATACACTACTCGACCCTAGTTTGGATGATCAGGACGGCACCTCAGCAGATGATGGTGTTATTTCGATTATTGACGACACAGAAGTTGTACGCAGACAACAGAATCGTGATTGGCCAGCACTGGCAGTCGACAGTCAGGACAACGTACACATTGTTTGGGAGGATTCGTTCGACCGACACGACAAGTACTTCCAACAGCCACAAATTTACTACAAATTCTTAGAGATAGATGAGGCATCCCGCGAAGCAATCACAGCGATTGACAGTACGCTATTGACCCCCATCATCGGTCACAAAGGCCACCCCGACATCGCAATAGATGCAGATGATTTCGTGCAGATTGCATGGGACGATACTCGCGGTGGAAAGGTGGAGATTGTCTCAGCAATCGACACATCAGGTTCCATGTATTCAGAATGGGCCGACATGTGTGTTGTTTTCTACGGGGGCACATGGTCCAATGGAGGTACATTCGCCGGAATCAAGCCCATGCTTGAAGAGGCGAATATATCGGTATTCGAAACATTGTATGCATTGGGTGGAACCTTCCCAAGTGCTGCAACAAGCGGTGCATGTGCTAGTCCACCTCACCACGAGAACCCACGATCCAATCACCTTACGACACAAGATTCCTCGGGCGGCCTCATCAAACTACACTCAACCATCTACAATGGTGGCGCACAAAGTGGCGGTTACCAAGGTGAAGATTGGGGACCAGGAAGTGCTTGGGCATGTTTGTCTTGGGTAGATGCACAAGGCAATGTACCCGGCAACCCCCCAACAACTCACGACCACCACTGGAATCCGAATGCAACCAAGATTGTCATTCCAATCAGTGACGAGGGACCCAAGGGTGGAGATCCACCCCAACAATCTGATGATATTGCCAGTATCAACGAAGCTCACGACGCTTGCGCTGATGCAGGAGTAATCCCCGTTGGAATATATGGTTCATCATGGGGACAGAACAACCAAGTTGCAAGTCACATGAAAGATCTCGCACAATGTCCAAACGGACAAGTGAATATGAACCCACGAATTTGCCCAGGTTCAACCACTAGAAACACAGATGCTGGAGGACAAGTGTATGCTTTCCCCGCATCTGGAGCCAACGCCATGGCTACATTGGTTGAGGCAATGGTTTTCCTTGCAACCAACAACAGTCGTGAAATCTACATGACCGTTCTTGATCCATACTCAAAGATTCAGAATCCCGAACCCGGTTGGGTCTACGGACAATCTGGAACCAATGAAGCCAACAATCGTTACACTGAAGATCTCGGCCCCAGCCAAGATGGAAATGGATACGGTCACCTCGTCGTAGTCAATGATACGCGTATAACCCTAGATGACGCATTCAGCCTACATCCATCGCTCGCGATTGACAATAGTGGCGATACCCACCTCACATGGATGGACACTCGCGACTATGGTTTTGACAAAGACGACAACTACGAAGTCTACTATTCCCGCCTCCGCCTTCGCGGTTCAGCAAATTGGGATGGTGTAGAGGGTGGTTTGCCCACTTATGGTATCAAGAAAATCGTCGATACCCGAATCTCATATGTCGAGGGAGCGTCCAATGTCAATCCAAATGATTACTGGAGAGCTTCATCTTACATGCCGCAGGTTCTTGCTGATAATCAGAACAATGTTCACATCTCATGGCTTGAGAATTCAAACACGTCTCAAGGCGAGTCCATCATGTACGCACGCTTGAATCACACTAACGATGTAGCCGACTGGCCTCTCAACAGCATCGCAGCGGCTGTACTGGATCCATGGGAACGCATCGATGTGACTGAATGGCACAGCGATAAACTGGGCCCCAACAATGGGCGTTCGCCTGAACTGTCACAGCCACCTGCATTTGCAAACGATCTTGGAAGTGGTGCCCACATTGCTTGGTCGGATACAAACAAATGCGATGAGAATTCAAACAATGGCGCATACACGCTTTGTTATACCCACGTTCTTACTGGACAAGTAGATGTTGAATTGGCTGAAGATGAAACCTATTATCACGTGATTGAGCCGGGTGAACAGACGATATTCAATCTGACAGTGAACAATTCAACACCAGGCCCAATCGATCTGGTATCTGACACATTTGCTGTGAATTTATCTGGGGTACCTGTGAATTGGACAGCGAATCTGTTCTTCTCAGACAACCACACGGCAATCTTCCCAGAAACTCCAATTTTCTTGCTGGGTGGTGAATCGGTTCGCGTTTATCTGCGAGTCAGAGCACCATCCATCTACCAAGCGAATGAGGACGAACTAGCCGGAATCTTCGTCTCAGCTGTATCCTACAAGGATCCAGCGATTCGAAGTGACCGTCTGACACTTACTCTGATGGACGTGGTCCACGGCATTCAGTTGGAAACCAGCCACTATCAATCGGATGTAGAGCAAGGTGAGACCGCAATTTTCTCGATTACTATTACCAATACTGGTAACGTATTCGATACGTTTGCATTCTATGACCCAACGACTCTGCAAGGCCAACAGGAATGGCTGTTGCCATGGGGTTGGCAAATCAACTTCCCATTGATGGTAAGTTTGGATCCCGGGCAATCTGTGACCAAGAATCTTGAGATTTCTGTACCCACGACACAAGATCCAGGTACGTTTGCGCTTTATCTCAAGGGATGGTCCATGGGTGAACCCGTCAAGAGTTTAGACAAAGGCACATACGACGTGTTGGAATTGTGGGTGAACGTTAGTATTCGTTCGACAGGCAATATCATCTTCGAGATATTTGATACATCGGAGTACGTAATGCCCGGTGATTGCCACACCTACACAATCGACGTCATCAAGAAGTTCGCTCCAGGGTACCTGATTTTCACCACTCCAGGCTCTCCCGATCTAAAGCCAGATGGTATGCCAATGAATGAGTGGCAGTACGACCACTGGACTGTGGATTTGGACTTCTCTAATGCACCCGGTGGCAATGAAGGCGAGATGAGTAAACCACGACACTGGTCCATCATCGATGTACCACGTGAAGTGGGCGTCATTGTTTGTGCCCCACTCAACGCCAGTGCGGGCCTCGGCCCCGCCATCACGGTCAAGGCGCACCTACAGGGTGCCTCACGCGTATCTGATGCAGTCATTCTATCGACTAACGTCATTCACGTGTATGACTTGGAGATGGAAGCACCATCAACAACGTACGATGTGGATCCCGGCGAATCTTTGGTCATCCCCATCACGACAACGAATGATGGCAATGGCCCGGATCGTTACGATATGCGCACCGCTTCTATTACCGATAGTAATGGTTCACAATTGCTGTGGGATATTGAGATCCCTCGCGCAACTCTCTCTGAGCTTGAGCGTGACGATGCAGAAACTGTGGATGTTATCATCAACATCCCTGGTCAGATTGTTGCCGGCAACTATCAAGTTATTCTGAAGGCATTCAGTGAGGAATACTTCGATGGCACCGATGAGCGTGATGTGATAATCTTTGACATCTCCGTTAACCAATTCCATGATATGCAAATCTGGTTGGATAACACCGTCGAGAGTCAAATCAAAACCACTGCACCCGGGAGGACAGTCCGTTATTTACTCAATGTAACCAACAATGGAAACGTCCCCGACATTCCCACGTTGCACAACCACACGAAGAGTGGCAATGATTGGAATGATCAGCCCAGCATGGGTTCACTTTCGAGTTGGAATGTTGAATATGCAATGGTTGAAGATTTCGATACAGAATTGCCACGTGAGATTCCGTGCACTGCACTCGCAGTCGGTGAAGCAGCACCATTGTACGGTTGCGCTTACCATGCAGACGGCACTTGGAGTCTAGCAGAAATGCAAGCATACACCACGGTCCAGGTCATGGTAATCGTTGACATCAGCCCATCGGCAACACTGGCGAACAGAGAGATTGGAATCAAGGTCTTGTCTAATTATGGTGGTTCACCCAATGGTGACACAGATGAGACCGCATCATGGATGGACAGTTGCACAATCGATGCAGACAACGACGGAGTCGTTGACAATATCTATCCGTGTGACACGAATGAGCAGGTTCTGCGAATTCGTCTTCGTGCACCTGACCTTGAGATTCTTGATGTCTCTCCCGTGCGAGTCGAAGCACCAGTCGGTGACATGATTCCAGTGAACGTCGAGATTATCAATCGTGGTAACGTTCACGCAACAGACATCAACATCGTTCTGTGTGAGGATGAGACTGAGGACAATATTCGTAACAATATTTGTGAGGAAGAGAATGTTGCATATCGACAGGTGATTGGTGCATTGATGCCACCCGATGACAGTGGAACCGCTGAACCGGTTGAAATCACACTTCTGTACCCAGTTACCGCTGGAAATCACGATGTATACGTGATTGTTGACCCAGGCAATCTCATCATCGAAGCGAATGAGGCGAACAACCGAAAGGACCTCGGACAACTTTCGAGCGAAAATGGTTGGATCGACGTCGCCTTAGAAGCGGCAGGTGAATGGTCGGTTCCAACGATGATTTTACTGCTCACCATCGCCTTGATGGCGGTTGCAGGCATGGTCATGGTCGCTCGTCGTCGTGAAGCATTGGCTCGTGTCGATGCACAATCGAGCATCATGTCCGCCGACGACGATATGCGATTCTGATTGTAAACTCAGTTCGGATCTGTCTTGGCTAACCACCAAGGTAGCAAGCGATCATCCTTGGCAGCGATGATTGTCCCTGATTCGGCACCTAGTTGCCGCATCATGATTCCCCGCAACGCATCCATCATCTCTTCAGCTCGCTGAGGTTGTATTTGCATTCCAGCACAGAATTGGTCAAGATCCACGGGTCTACGCGGTGCTTCTAGCAATACGTGAGCAAGTTGCCTTTCTTCGTAGATGTCAAAGGTATCATCGACAACACGACTTGCCTTTTGCTTGATTTGTTGATGAAGTGCAATGAGCGCATCACGTTCCGCATCGAGCCGATCCAATTCATCGTTCAATTCTGAAAGCATGCTCATGGCTTCAGCCATCGGCAAACGTCTTCGCGTACCTACGCGTTCAGCCACACCCAACGCATCCTCCGGCAATCGACTAGACAGCCGAGTAGGACCGCCAGGTGGGAGCTGACGGTGTTCTGCACGGAAGAGATCGGGCCCTAAATCTAATCGAAGTGAGAAGGATTGGGTGATTGCATAGATTCGCTTCGGTGGGCCCCCCTTCTCACTGGGAACTTTTTCACTAACAACGAACCCAGCATTTTCGAGAACTTTCAGGTGTTTCATGATTGCTTGTTGCGAAACTTCGAGCAATTCAGCGAGTTGTAATGGGTAGTGCGCCTCCCTTACAAGATGCTCCAGAATGGAGCGCCGCGTACGATTTTCAAGTATTGAAAGCGCAGTGTCGAAATCGGTGACCACTTCACAACCCGATGTTAACTAGCCGAGGGACCCCTATGAATGCTCGTCTGGATTACCCTTCGTCCCATGTCTTCCAACTATGTTCTGTGTTTTCGCCGTCATTTTCCCTTGTATCGGGCATAGAATCGTCAATGGATTCTATTTCATCAACAACTCTGGCTAATTCACCCGTACGGTCAGGACGATCCGTGAATGGAGCTGGGATTTCATCTTCAGGCGGGGGTCCTTGTTGAACTGTCAAATCAATAATCTCACCACCATGAACGCTTCTCCACACTTCATCAGTTGTCGGTACCCGCTGTTGCGCCGTTCCATCAGTGGGTGCAATGGGAACCATGCTACCATCTGGAGTTTGCATGAGTAAACCGGCCTGCTGACCTTTTTTACGACCTGAGTACCACACGAATAGAGAAATTGGTAGCAGGCATCCCCCGCATAACAATCCGTAACATCCACCTTGGAAGAGATAGATTGACTCTGAATCTTCACCCAGATCAAATTCATCCACAACCCATAGCGAATCCCCACTCGTGTTTGCGGTGTTCTCAATCGAATGCATTCCATCAGCATCGGGGATGAATGTACCTACGGCATAATATCGTCCATTTTCTCCATCCCGATCTGTTTGAAACAGTGATGGATTTCCAATACTGACTTCGGTACCAGTGTGATTTTCGATTATTTGACAATCTACTGGGACGTTGGTTAATCGAAATATGAGATATGAGGTATTTTTACTGAGATTAACATCCTCACTTTGCCCTTCTTCTAATTCTAGAAGGTGATTCTGACCAGGATCCAGTATGTGAGTCATTTCGTCATATGAGGACCACATGACAGCCATCGACAAAGCGAGCATAATCGCCCCGGTCAAGGCGAGCCGCTTAGGCCACTTGCTTGCATTCACGAAATCGCCTCTTCGTCAACGTTCATGTCTGTTATGCTCAAGGTGCGAGGCCAATTTCCGCCAATTTTTCTGGAAGATACGTGTCCGTAACGAAATCAAGACCATATTTTGCGAGAGATTGCTGCTCAGCCTTCTTGCCCAATGTCAACATCATCTTAATTTGTTCTTGCCACCACCCATCAGCGAACCTCGGGTCACTCAGTTCAGCCTTCAGTGCCTCAACGTCCTTGCTCGATAAATCATCACTTGGCAGGTCATATGCCTCGATATCATCGGCTGTAATGCCCAGATATTGAGCGGAGGGGGTGGCCAGATATTCTGAGATATGCGCCGTCTTGATTGCACCATAGGCAATGCTTGCAAAGATTCTGAACGACCAAGGATCACCGTCGAGGAAAACGATAATCGGTAGATTCCATTCCTCATTCATTCGCTTGAGAATACGACGAGTCGAACGCGCAGGCTGCCCTTTCAGATGCAGAAGTCCACATTGGAAATCTTCGTCAAAACCATTCTCAACCAATCGATCGAACATTCCACCGGTTTCAATCGCCATAATGAATTTGATATCGTGACTAATTAATCGGATTTTTTCCGTCTCAACATTGTATGGTACGCCATAACCCGAATCCCCCACATCGTCTCTTGCATTGATTCTCATCCATTCACCCCGACGATTTAATTCGTCAAGTGTTAGATTCCCAATTATTCGAGACCCATCTTCTTCGGGGCGGAGTTTGAAATCTTCACGCAAACACTTGGTAACAATCTCA
>JAPYUB010000068.1 GCA_029942125.1 Candidatus Thalassarchaeaceae archaeon
CGTATTGATGCCAGGCGTGCACAGCACCGTCTCGAACTTTGGGTGTTTTGACGTCTTTAATGCCTGCGAACGCAGCAGAGTACCTCGCAGCAATCTCGTTGCGTCGTGCAACCCATCCATCGAGATGCTTGAGTTGGATTCTCCCGATGCCGCACTGAATCTCTGAAAGTCGGAAGTTGGTGCCGAGTACATCGTTACGATACTTGTCTAAGCGTCCATGATCGATGAATGTCGAGACACGCTGAACTAGATCCTCTCGATTGGCAAGAATCGCTCCACCGTCACCTCCAACTGCCATGTTCTTACTTGGGAAGAATGAGAAGGTTGCAATGTCGCCGAACGAACCCACGCGCTGACCGTTGAGCGAGGCACCGTGTGCCTGTGCTGAATCCTCAATCACAGAAATCCCGTGCTCCTTGGCGATGGTAAAAATTGCAGTATCAATCGGTTGACCATATAGATGCACAGCGATGATGGCTTTGGTTTGAGGTGTGATGGCGGCTTCCACGGCTGCTGGGTCCAATGTGTAGTAATCTGCGTCAATCTCAACGAATACTGGGTTTGCACCCACCATGGTAATGCAAGTCGCGCTCGCAATGTATGTGTGGCTGGGTACAATGACCTCATTCCCATGACCGACATCAAGAGCGTGTAATGCTGCAATAAGCGCCACAGAACCGTTGCTACAGGGTGTTCCACCCAATGCACCGCAATACTCAGCCCATTCAGCACCGAAAGCCTTCGATTCGGGGCCCTTGATCCATTGGCCGGAGGCGAGGATTCGCTGGGCTGTGTCCAGCATCTCATCATCGATGAACATGCGGCCCATGGGGATGCGTTCGGCTGTCATCGGTTGGGGCGGGTGTGGAACCCCTACTTGAGAAAGGCGGCTCGAAAAACGGGCGGTTTGACCCCGTCGCTTTGATAAGAAAGTGGTCGGTCGTTGGAGTGCACTTGCAGAGGTTGCCAAGCTTGGTCAACGGCGCTGGGATGAGGTCCCAGTCCTCAGTGGTTCGCAGGTTCAAATCCTGCCCTCTGCACCACCATATTTCCATCTAACGGAAGAATATTTCAGAATTGTTTCCAATAATCGGGATTTGTTGTCCTGTTTGGCGCGCAAGAATGGTTATGTGACCTGTTCGTTCGGACTCTGATTGATGGGCGGTGAATGGAGTCGTAGAAAACGTTCCCGAGCCATTGTTCGGGAGGTTTCTTCAAACTTTAATCGGGCAATATCCTCTTACTTCGGTACCCAAACACCAGATCCTCTTGCGGCACGTGATACACATACCGATTATGTGGCCGCACTGCGCGAACACGGCGTCAAAGTGGATGTGCTACCTGGATTGAGTGAGTATCCTGATTGTACCTTTGTTGAAGACGCTGCCATTGTAGTGGATGGGGCCGTGGTAATCCCACACATGGGCCACCCCAGCCGAGAGGGTGAACAGAAGGTTATTCGAAAGGTGCTTAGTGAACACCTAGAGGTACTGGAGATGCCGCAAGGAGCTACAATGGATGGGGGTGATGCCGTCTTCTTCGATGATCGATATCTTCTAGGTATGTCTAAGAGAACAAATGCTGCTGGTATAGCTTTCTTTCAACAAGTGGCTGCAAGTCGTGGATTTGATTCGATGGTCTTTGAGGTCCCAGATTCCACGCTTCACTTGACCACGATTTGTTCTTCACCAAAACCAGGAATGTTGGTTACTGCAGAAGGTCACATGACACCTGAACAACTTGCACCTCTTTCTGATGAGGGAGTGGAGATTTTGTGGGTACCCAATGAAGAATCGTACGCTGCAAATGTCATCGGATTCGAAGGTGATTCGGTAATGATTTCTGCAAATTATCCTGAGACCAAACGTGTGTTGGAAGCCGCTGGATTCTCTACAAGAAGTGTCGATATGGAACACATCCGTGCTGCGGATGGAAGTCTCACTTGTTGCTCTGTTTTCTATCAATAGGTCGCTTTGCGACCTACGTGTGCGAGGCACGCGCAAGAGCGGTGGGTTCAACAATGCTCCAATTATCCCAAACCAGATGCGCCGTAGTCCACTACCGTTGATTCTGGTTCTCCTCATGTTGGGGGCGAGTGTTCAGGGGTGCTTCGGATCAGATGACGATGGGGGTTTGTCCGATTCTGACCTCGATGTCTCTCCTGATCCACTCACAGCAGGAATCTTCCAGAGTGTACACTTTCACGCCGAAAAAGCGATGCGGGTGCTTGTACCCTATCTAGTGCTTCAACCAGAAACAGGATATGTGCAAAACGGAACCGTTCTGGATCTGGGTGCCAACAAAGAAACAAACATTGTCATCTTGATTCCGCCACGAGCAGATACTTTTGCGGTCCTTCTAGGGAAGCCGGGTCGTGACTTCTTCCCGATTCGCGAAGGGAACATCTCGTGGTCCACCTGGGCAGCTACAGGAATGGATGCAACAAGAGGGGTCAGAGTGATTGAGGCTGAGAATGGTAGTGAGCTTCTTCAATTGACAAACAGCACTGAAACAGGTGATGAAGTAGCCATTCATATGGCTTCCATTGTTCGTCCGATGGCTGCAAATGTGCCTATCGAAGAAGGAGGAGCGCACAGCACAGGATTGGTTGCTGGGAAGCGGACCTACGATACGCTGTCTTTCATCACCGACGATAGTTTATCGCCGTTGGATGTAGACTTGGCTAAAGGCTACTTGGATCGCTGGGCCGGTCAGGGTAATCCTGCATACGAAGATGCTGCCAATTGGGTCAAATCCACACTCGAGTCCTTTGGATATGATGATGTTCGTCATCACCGATTCCAGTATACTGAGAGTAATCCTGAAGCATACAATATCTGTGCTTACAAGCAAGGATATGAATTCCCAGATGAATGGATGGTGATTGGTTCTCACTTTGATATCGCACCGATGATTGTAATCAACGACCCATCATCGGGAACGCCCCGTGGATATGGTACTCGAATCGGTGCATATGACAACACAGTCGGGACATCGGTCAACCTGAATATGGCACAAGCCTTGTTCGACATCCCGACTCGTCGAGGAATTGTGTTCTGCTTCTGGAGTAGTGAAGAAGGAGGTAAGCGTGGCAGCATCGCTTGGGTCCATGACTTACCAGATGACATTACGATTACCAATTACATCAATATCGACATGGGTGGAGTCAATTGGCCTGGAAATGGAACTCCTTCAGATAGAACCGATAACAATGGCGGAGGTTCCTATCCAGCAAGTTCGGAAAATTGGCCGTTCCGAGTCTACATTGGCCCAGATACTGATGAAAATATCATCAATCAACCCGAGATGGTTTACCTTGCAGAATGGTTGGCTGGCGACGCGTTGGGTGTCGAAGAGCAGTTGGCTGTACTCAATGGTGAATTGAAGGCAGACTGGGCTGCTAAGGGGGAGCCGGGTGTGGTCGTCAACGAAGCGACTACGGCTCGAAGTGATCATGCTTCATTCCAAGAAATTGGTACTGTAACTGTTGGTTTCGGTGGCCTTGTCGATGGTTACGATTGCTATCATCAAACCTGTGATACCGTTGATGAAATGGAATACTGGATGGAGAACGATTACGGAACTGGAACACAGAACCTCGTCAATTCAATTGACTTGATGACCTGGTATGGAACGATGATGTTCCTGCATCTAGACCATCAGCCGGTTCTCAATTCCTATCTCTGATTAACCGAGTAATAGGGACCGATTAATCAGTGTGATATACGCAAGGAAGAGGAATATAGCGAGGAAGGACCAGAATACTGGTTCAGACCAATCCTTGATTTTGCGACCATCAAGTGGACCGAAAGGAAGCATGTTGAATGCGCCAAGTATTGAATTTGCAATCATCCAATAGAGTACTACCAAGCCTAGAGTTCCCTCTTGGAAGAGAATGAATGCTGGTAGGCCAAGTAACCAGAGGGTCAAATTCGAGGCTGGGCCGGCCAACGCAATCATGCCATTCTGTCTTCGATTTACATTACCAGCAACCATGACTGCGCCCGGGGCCATGAATAAGAATCCGATGAAAAATGCAATGAGGACGCCGGTTCGTAGGCCCGCGGGGTCCGCTCTAAATTCCGCCCAACATCCGTAGTGTCGCGCAACGAATTTGTGCGCCAATTCGTGGATGATAAACGCAGGGCCAAAAGCAACGATTGCGAATACAAACATCAGAGGAATGGAAGTAATTAGGGTGGGTCCTTGGCCCAACATCCCACCTAAGATTCCCCCATGGAACATGAAAGATAATCCCAATGAGAATGCTGCGAGGGAGACTGCTAGATCTCTAATCTCTGTCTTAGAAAAATGCCAAAATGATCCCGTGTGTAGAGTTGGTGCTGGGCGATATGCTTGAGTGAAGCCTCGACTGAAGGGGCTAAATTGCACTTGAACAATACGTGGCCCTGTCTGTGCTCGCCAATTTCCATCGTCCCTAGCTCTAGAATGAGATATGGGGCGTACTGATTTGGAGAATGGGTCATCCTCGACCAAATCTGTGCGGGGTTTACGCGAATCGTCCATGGCCACCACCACTTGGAATGAATGCTACCCTTTGAGGGTTCGTGGATGGGGATGTTTCATGCATGGGGTCTGTTTGTAACGGTTTGATGTCACTACCTCGGCGTGCGATGAGTGATATGAGCCTCGCTATCTGTTGTCTGATGTGCGATGCACCGGATGATGCGGGAACAGCGCGCTGCAAGGCTTGTATCCGCCAGCACGGAAAGGTGCGTGAGCGTCTTGCTCGGGGTGATGATGGGGTATCTCGATGGGGTCGGGAATTGTTGGCAATGATGGCCAACCCAGATCAGTATGATTTCGATAACGTGCATGGTGAAGTATTGCAAGGATATGTTCGGCTATTGACTGAACATGAAGGTCCGCGTGCAGCACCAACACAGGATGAAATTGATGCTCTCTTTGCAGCCGCAAGGGCTCGCCCAAAGGGTTCGCTCATTCGGGATATGGCCAATCGAAATCCATGGAAAGATTCGCCACCTAGTGTACAATCCGCACGCGAGATGTCTGATAAAATCGAAGAAATCGCTGATTCTGATGTTGGTCAGAGAACCGTGCCGAGTCGTGAAATAGAAAGGGTGGATCGTTCAGACCGGCCTGGTGAAGATGCGGCTTTGACGGATCGTGTCTCAGCCAATGTGGCTGTGCAGGACGAACCGGAGGAATTACAGGACATTCTCGCCGATGTGCACGTCGCCAAGCGCAAAGCAAAGCGAGATGAGCTTACTGATGCGGTTGAAGGCCTAGATGACCTTCTCGATGATTGATTAATCACTCTAGATTGCTGCCCGTGGCCATCAATGGTATAGCAATCATCAATGCGCAAAATGCATTGCAAGCGAGTGTTATGATAATCCCAAAACCACCCGCCACATCTCCGTATGTACCGCCACCCAACTCATCACGTACAGACATGGATACGATGATTCCCATCACTGTCGATACTCCAACTGCACCGAGCCCCATCCAAACGCCCATCTTCTTGCGCTTGAAGGTGAAGAAACCCCCTACACCGATTACCATGGCGGTGAGAATCGCCACCACTTGGTTGATCATGTAAATGCCACTTCCCATCTCGGTGGCCATACCAAATGCGGTGAAAACAGTCACGATAAGCCCGTACAGAATCATAATCACGCCCATCCAAGTGGGTGCCGGTGATTGTTGGGGGATTACGATGACTTGCTGGCCACCAATCATCGTGGGTTGTCCTGCTGCTTGAGGATCTGAGAAACCTTGTACCATCTGGCCTTGTTGTGGTTGCATAATAATCGATAGGATAAAGCCGCCTATAATTTAGAATCACAGATTTTCTTTTGCGAATTTCACTGCATTATGGAAAATAACCATGCCTTCTCCTTCACCATGCTCAGGCATTTCTCGAGTCCACGTTGCGCCCAACCATGTGCTGTGATTGGCTTCTGGGTGTGGCATCAATCCGAACACTCGGCCTGTCGGATCACAAACACCCGCGATGTTGCGCATACTCGCGTTGGGACATATGGGGAAGGGGAGAAGTTCGTCGCCTGCACTAGGATACGCTTCATCTGGATTCACATAGCGAACCACAAGTTGTCCGTTCTCTGCCCACTGGTCGAGGTTGGCATCAATTGTCGTGACGAACTTGCCCTCTCCGTGTCGCACGGGTACGCGTATGCGCTCAAGCCCCTTTGTCCACACACAGGGGCTGTCTGGGTCAAACTCAAGGTGGACCCAGCGATCTTCATAGTGGCCTGTATTGTTGAGTGTTAAACTCGCTGTCTGGGTTAAACTCACACCCTCATCTCCAGGAAGTAAGCCCATCTTGACGAGGACTTGGAAACCATTACAGATGCCAATGACGAGTTTGCCGGACTTGACGAATTCCTGAACCATATCTCGTATTCCAAATCGAAGACGGTTGCCGAGTAATCGCCCACTGCCAAGGTGATCTCCGAACGAGAAACCGCCGGGTACTGCCATGATGTGGTAATCTGCGAGTGTTTTAGCGCCGTTGACCAATTCGTTCACATGAATACGGTCTGCTTGCGCACCAGCCATCTCAAAGACGGCTTTTGTCTCGTGATCGCAATTAATTCCGAATCCATAGAGAACTGCGACTCGTACAGTGTCTGCCATCATGCACCACCGCCCATGTTCAGTGTGCCTTTCCATGCACCGAGGAGAGTTGCAAGATTAGCCTTGAGAATGATTTTGTCGCCGATTGTAAATTGAAGGGTTTTCTTGTCTCCAACGGTGCCGATTCTAGCGATAGAGTTTCCAGACATGGCTGTCTCGAATGCTTGAGCATCCCCGGGCCTGACTGATACCAGAATTCGACCAAGTGATTCTCCGAATAATACACCCCATTCATCGACGTTGTCATTGACCAATGCATCGAGATTGATGGTGGTCGCCCCGTCACAACCAAAACAACATTCTGCCACAGCAACTGCAAGGCCACCATCACTGCAATCGTGAGCGCTTCTAACCAAGCCTTCACCCATCGCTGCGGTCAAAGCACGATACATTGCGAGATTGCGTGTGGTGTCAATTTGAGGGACGTCGTTTCCAATGCCCCCTCCGGTCTCTTCAGCAAGCATGAAACTCAATTCACTAGCTCCCAATTCCTGATGAGTTTCGCCCAAGATATAGATGGTGTCACCGCTATCTTTGAAATCACTTGAAACCGCTTTTCTAACGTCCTTATGATCACCCAGCACTGTGTAGAGAAGCGTTGGTGGGATGCTGATTTTCTGTCCATCGAGTTTGGCATCGTTCTTCATTGAATCTTTGCCAGAGATGCAAGGTAGATTGTACGCCCGGCAAACATCATCCAACGCACGGTTACTGCGAACCAATTGCGCCAGTTTGAATCGGCCATCGGGTGTCTTTTCACTCTCAATAGGATCGGGCCAACAGAAATTGTCCAACCCTGCAATCTTATCGAGATCTACGCCAACACACACTGCGTTTCGCACCGCTTCATCGATGCTGGCGGCAGTCATAGCATATGCATCGATATCAGAATATCGTGGCACGATTCCACAAGAGATTACTGCTCCTCGTGTATCTCCATGAATCGGAGCAATGACGGCGGCGTCACCCGGGGCATCATGATTGACACCACAGAATGGTTTGATTACTGATTGAGCGATGACTTCGTGATCATACTGCCTCACCCACCATTCTTTGCTAGCAACATTTGGTCTGGCTAGAATTCTCTTGAGGATGTTGCCCATTTCTTTTTCTTCTGTGGGTGGAAAATTTAGGACTTCGTGGATAGGGGGTGTCCACTCACTTTTGAGTTGTAGTTGGGGGCATCCATCGTGCATGAAATCCATGGGGAGGTGGGCTACCGTCGAATCTCCATGTTTGACGATAAATGCACCGCTATCGGTGAAAATACCCACCGCAGTAGCTTCAACCTCGTGTAGTGTGGCCAATGCCTCAAATGCCCCAATATTATGTTCACTTACCCCTACAGTCATACGTTCTTGGCTCTCAGATACAAGGATCTCCCAAGATGATAATCCGGGTTGTTTGAGTGGAACAACAGCGAGATCTAATTCAGCGCCACCTGTGAGTTCTGCCAATTCTCCAACGCTACTGGAAAGGCCCCCAGCCCCGTTATCTGTAATTACTTGGATCAAGCCAGCGTCGCGTGCTTCTAGAACCATGTCAACCATTTTCTTCTGGGTGATTGGGTCACCAATTTGCACAGCACTACTGGGGCTCTCTTCGGTCAATTCCAAACTAGAAAAAGTTGCGCCGTGTATACCGTCACTACCTACACGGCCGCCCAACATGTAGACTATGTCTCCCGCAGCGGGGGTCTTATCGTGACTTTCGCGGCCATCGGGTAAACGGCGTGGCATAATTCCAACAGTGCCAGCATAGACAAGTGGTTTACCGATGTAACGATCGTCGAATACAATCGCACCATTCACTGTTGGAATACCAGATTCGTTGCCCCCGGCACGAATTCCTGCATGGACTCCACGTAATACTCGAGAGGGGTGGAACAACCCGCCGGGAAGATCGCCGTCGAAATCTGGTGGACCAAAGCAAAACACATCCATATTGGCAATAGGGCGGGCGCCGAGGCCGGTACCAAGAATGTCCCTGTTGACTCCAACGATACCAGTCATGGCCCCACCAAATGGATCCAATGCGCTAGGAGAATTGTGGGTTTCAGCTTTGATACAAAGACTCCAATCAGGCGTCCACTCGATGACGCCCGAGTTGTCGTGAAAAATACTCAACAACCAATCGACTTGTTTTTGCATATCCAACGTCGGTTGCATAATATGGGTTTTGAACAAGGAGTTGATTTCGCTGTTTTCCCCGGTTGTGGTATCGGTATGGTGGATTTTGGCGGCGAAAATCTTGTGGCTGCAGTGCTCTGACCAGGTTTGAGCCAAACATTCGAGTTCGACGTCTGTTGGGGCGTTAGGGGGCAAACCCAACCCTTCACGAATCGCCTGCATCTCTGGATTTCGATAATGGGCCTGAATCGCCTGCATCTCTTCTAAATTCAACGCCAGAAGGCCATCTTCGGATATTTGCAATAGTGTCTCATCGCTCACTTCAAGATCGATTGTTGCTGGGGAAGAAAACTGAACAGGAGGGCGATCGGGGAATGGTAGTTGGGGCCACACTGAATTGGAACAGTGGTCTGAAGTTGCCATCGCTGCTCGTTCAATCATAGGATTGTGGAGGGTGTTGGCAAGCCACAAACTATCGATGTCGGAGGGGATATCCCAGAACAAATATGTCATCGTCGTGGCAATCTGAGCATCGTTCTGCTCAGGAAACAATGTGAGCAATCCATCGAGAGCGGCTTGTGCGGCATTATCGGTTACACCTGGTTTGAATCCAATCATAATTGCGAGGTCGGGGGTATTGGAGAATAACGTGAAATCGTCGAGCATACTCTTGTTGGCTACGCCTAATTCGATTATGGGGTCGGTAAACAAATTCTGAAGGCTTTGAAGTATTTCATCCGACGATAGATTGGCCTTAATTTGGTATCCTGTAATTGAACGTACTTGGCCCACAGTGAGGTTGTGATCCGCAGAAAGCATGCTACGGATACTTTCGCCCCTCGTATCTTGGAGCCCGGGCAATTCTCGGGGGGTGACCTCGATCAAATGTACAGGCAGCCCACTCATACGCCTCCCCCTTTGGGGAGGCGG
>JAPYUB010000069.1:0-5233 GCA_029942125.1 Candidatus Thalassarchaeaceae archaeon
GAATGGCCTTGCCATCTTCACAGGCCATGTCATCATTGGAAACAACAAGACCAGAATGACGACCATTATACTCGACGATCCTCCCGAGCCGTTCCGTTCCTTCCGCTACCGATGTGACAGCACATTCGAAGTTTCACAATTGGAAGACATGCTGATTGACAAAACCTGTTACGGAATTTTCGTCATTGATAGAGGTGAATCTGCCTACGGTGTAGCCAGTGGAAAAACAGTCCATTGTCAAGAAGAAATACAATCGAATATCATGGGCAAACACAGGCAAGGTGGCCAGTCAGCACAACGTTTCGAGAGATTGATTGAAGAATCCGCACATAAATTTTTCAAGAAATCTGCTGAGCATGCTAGTGATTACTGGCTTGCCATGATGGACAACATGGAAGGTATCATCATTGGCGGACCCGGGGCGACCAAGGACCAAGTTCTCAAGGGAGAATACTTTCATCACGAAATCGCCAAACTGATTCGCAAACCGACCTTCGATGTCGGTTATTCAAACGAATCGGGATTGCGGGAATTAGTACAGAGGGCCGGTGGCCTGATGCATGAGATTGAATTGGATGCAGAGCGACAATTGGTCGATCGATTCTTGACAGAGATTATGCAGCAACATCCCAAAGCCACCTATGGCGAGATGATGATCAGAAGGGCCCTAGAACAAGGTGCGGTTGACACGCTCCTACTCTCAGAAGGGCTGCGTAAGATTCGTCAAGGATACACCTGCCGCCAATGCCAGCATGGTTGGCAGGTGACCATCGATCGGTTGACCGTAATTCCACCTTGTGAATCCTGTAATGCGGCCCCCGACCAGATCCGTGAAGACCCTGACAATACGATCACCTTGATGGATGAACTGACATTGATGGCCGGTCATTCGTCAAGCAATGTCAAACTCATTTCAATGGATACCGAGGAAGGTGCAACACTGATGGAGGCCTTTGCCGGCTTGGCAGCTCTGCTGCGTTACCCCTGGAGTTGATTGAATGCAGTCACTGATTGATGAAGTTCTTCCAGCATTAGAATCGGCGATGGCTATAGTTGGAATTCAAGGCGATCATTGGAGGAAAATGCTGTCTCGTTCCAAAGAAGCCAGTCAAGGTGATCTTGCTCTGCCCTGTTTCCCATTCGCCAAACAACTGGGTTGTTCACCGGCTGAGATCGCTCAGCAAATCGCCGATGCCTTGGAACTCGACATCGGTAATGCCGTCGCAGTCGGACCTTACGTCAACATCCGTGCTTCGATGGATTGGTTGGCTGAACAACTTTCGAAAACGGTGGAATCCAAAGGATTGATTCTAATTGAACACACCTCTGCCAATCCGAACGGCCCATTCCATGTAGGAAGGGCCCGCAATGCTGTACTCGGTGATACCTTTACGCGAATGCATCGTGCGGCTGGATACGATGTAATTGCCGAATATTACGTCGATGACATGGGTAAGCAGGTTGGTATTCTTTGTTGGGCTCTTGAGAACCTCGATGAAGCCCAAGTTCAGGCTTTGCTGGCTGAAGGCGAGATTCCGATTGAAGATTCACCTCATTCATCCAAGGATGATCATATCCGCGTGCTATGGTATCAAGCGGCAAATCTACTGAGGGCGAAAGACCCTGCAGTGGATGATGGTGTCACCGAACTGGTTCAATTGAGCGAAGAAGCCGATGCTAGCGTTCTGGCGAGGTTTGAAGCCGCCTATCAGCCAGTTCTAGATGGAATGCTCGTGACATTATCGCGCATGGGCATCGAGTTTGATTCGTTTACCAAGGAATCCGCATTCATCGTCGATGGCAGTGTCGAGATCTTGATGAATCAACTGCAATCTTCTGAACTGCATTGCGTGGCAGAGAACGGCGCACACTACCTTGAATTAGAATCCAAGGGCATCCAAGGGTCGTCAACCCGATTTTATTATCGGCGTGGGGATGGAAGCAGCCTTTACGCGACCCGCGACTTGGCTTATCATCAACAGAAGTGGACACGTTCTGGTCGTCTGCTCAATATTCTTGGCGAGGATCATAAATTGCAATCCAAGCAGGTCAGCATCGCTTTGCAAGAATTGGGGATTCAACCTCCGGAGGTGGTTTTCTATGCCTTCACCAAGTTGGCTGATGGGAAGATGAGCACTCGACGAGGAAATGTCGTCTACATGGATGATTTGTTGGATGAGGCCCAAGTGAGAGCTTATGCAGTGGTCAAGGAGATTCGTTCAGATCTTTCTCAAGATAGATTGCAGGAGATTTCTGACGCTGTCGGCATCAGCGCAACACGCTTCAACATCGCCAGAATTTCACCCGATAAGGGAATCACTTTTCGTTGGGAAGATGCATTGAGTTTGGAGGCCGACAGTGCCCCCTTCATCATGTACAGTCACGCCCGTGCTTGTTCGATTCACAGAAAAGCAGGCAAGGTTGACATCTCCGTGGGACTTGACATCTCAGCACTCACAGGTTCAGCTGGAGAATTGGTTCGTAGAATGGCCTACATGAATGAAGAATTACAGACGGCCATCGATTCGTCCTCCCCTCATCAATTCTGTGCATGGTTGAGTGCCTTGGCTGTGGATTACAATCGATTCTATCGTGACAACCATGTGATTGATGACGCGGGGGTTGATGTACAGAATTACATCATCAGTGAATTGGCACGGGATTATCTCCGTCGTGGATGTGAGGCAGTGGGAATTATTCCTGTCGAAGAAATGTGATATTGGGTGGAAGTATGGGATTTGAATCGTTTGAATCCCCTGAAGATGAGGGGCATGCTGAAGAATTCTCCGATGTGCTTGGGGATTTGATGGATGATGTCCATGAGAGAATCTCAACCGGACAAATTTCTCCTCCTATGGTTTCAAATTCGGATTCCCTTGAGTTTGCTGACATCATCGATGAGAATGCAATTGACAATAACAATCCTGAACACGTTGAAAATGTGTTGCCCGATTTTGATCCTTCATTGTCTCAGGAACCTCCAGATGAATCAGAATATAATTTTTGGAAAGGTACAGTTGGAATAATTATTCAGATTTTCATCTATTTAGTTTTGTTTTCTACAATGTGGTAAGAAGAACTAATCACTCTTCTTCGAGAATATCTTCTATGGCCCCACCGGCCCCGAATATCGATGCGATGATAGCAGAAACCCAGCCAACCATGTGATCACTCGGTGATATCCTCAGTTACTGAGTCGAACTTCTTCTGCTGGATGGTTCGTCTCTCTCGGTCCTTCTCATCCAACCATGCTTCTCTAGAGGGCATTCTTTCGGTCATCCCTGCAGCGGCCGATTGTGCCCGCATCGCCACCAATCCCTTGAAGGCATGTTGGTAATTCTCAGCACGCTTGTTCCAGTTGGCTGCAGGCCATCCACAATCCCAACGACTGGGGTCGTATGCATTCTGTTCAATCCAAGCGCCACAGCGCGGATAATAGCATCGAGCCTTCTCTTCATCCCCCTCGACCCAAAATGTAAGTTCATCACAAACAGGGCAATTATTGCGATCAAAGGCTGCGAGTTCCAAAGACCCTTCTTCACCGACGTAGTCAATTTCCCAAGCTACGATGCTACCACTGACCACATTGGTCGAACCAGCCCGGCTCAGGAATGCCCGCATTACATCCCAGGCATCCTGCTCAGTTGAGAAGACACCCAGTTGTGTTTTCTCGCCGCCTGGTGTAGCCACGACGGCAACGAAAACTTGCTTCAGTGGCTCCTCCATGTTATCCCGTCCTCTATGAGGGCGGATGAAGTCATCGATGCGTCAAAGACTGGTAAGCGCTTCTGTGATGCGTTGTGATGTTGCCGCTCGAATCACAGCCTTGCCTTTACCATTGGAGAAAATTCCAGCACAAGGCAGCAAATCTATTGACGCTGCAAAGAGGGGAAATCTCGAAAAAAATTCACCAGCATCTTCCTTGTCAATCCAATGATTTGGAACTTCAAGTGGCGCTTCGGACAGGATCGCCTCCAATTCGACACAGTGAAGACAATCCACTGCTGTGACGATGATTACACCTACATCGGCAGATACTACCTGCTGCCATCCCATGACATCGGCCATCGAGCGCATGTTCTTAGCGTGGTCGCTTCACGCCCAAGATATGGTCAACGTCAGTGATGATGCTCCAGACTTCAGTCTACTCGATCAGAACAACAACGCGGTCAGTGGCTCGCAGTTCAAGGGACAGAAGGTAATTGATGCAGTCCTTGCAGCTGTAGGGGCCTGATTAGAAGGTCAGACCTTCGGGCCAAGTTCGCTCAACTAGCGCCAACCCACCATCGTGAGGCATGGGTGCTTGGGGCTTCTCAATACGAATCTTCACACCAGCGACATTGAGATGTCCGGAAACGGTTTCGATAATCTGATCGCACAGTGTTTCCATCATGTATACTGATTCTCCGCGCGCTACGACATCATGGATGGTGCGTTGGAGAAAGGCATAGTCCACACTGGTGGTCAAATCATCTCCACTTGCCGGCGCTTTCAGTACCACCCAGACGCTGACGACGAAATTCTGTTCCTTCTCTCGCTCGTAATCGTACACACCGTGCTTGCCCTTGAGTTTGTAATTCTCAACTGCGATAATTGTACTCATCTCATCACCTATTCTTCTCTCTCGTGTACCCAAATGAGGTGGTAACCAAACTCGGTTTTGACGAAACGGTCGACCTCATTCAGCGGTTGTTCAAAACAGGCAGCACTGAATTCCCTCACCATCTGTCGTTCGTGGAACCATCCGAGGTCACCACCTCGCTGTCCACTGGGGCATTTGCTGTGTTTCTTGGCGGCCTTCTCAAAGATCTTGAGCGGTTTCTTCGCCTCTTGAATTTCAGAGAGTATTCGCACCGCATCGGATTTTTGACGCAACAGGATGTGACTGGCATGAGCTCTACGGACGGCCATTGAATCATCCCCATACCAACCAAGCAGCGTAGGAACCGTAGATGATTCCACTGACTGCCAGTGATTCTTCGTTGAAGCGATCCATGTCGTCATGGAAGGTGTGGTATTCCCACGAACCCGAGCCGTAACAGACAATCGCACGACCTCGTTCGTCTCCAGGTTCTCGTTGGATGTCGTAGACAAATGGCCCGTGATCTGAATTGTATGGCATGCCGTCAGAGGCCCCCTTTTCACCATCCAGAGTTTGAGTATTGATAGTGTATTTACTGGCCAAACCATATGGATTCTCTTGCTTGAATTGGTCGACAATTTGGTTGATGTA
>JAPYUB010000069.1:5243-9269 GCA_029942125.1 Candidatus Thalassarchaeaceae archaeon
CCGGCGCAGGCGATTTTCCTGTAATTGCCCAAGGTAAGCAGCAACATAGGCCTTTGAGCCGTGCAGCCCTTCCTCTTCTCCACCCCATGTGCAGAACTTCATCGTGTAATACGGCTCGCCCTTGCTCTCAGCCATGTTGGAAAATTGACGTGCAAGTTCGAGAACTGATGCAGACCCAGAAGTATCGTCGACCGCACCGGGCCCGTTGTACACCGTGTCATGGTGAGCACCGAAGATAATCAGTTCATCCGTCTTGCCAGGCAGAATTCCACAAGGGGCCTTAACATCACGTTCACCCTGATTGTCAACACTAACGATCATTCGGATTAGACCTTCTCCATTGACGACATCATCGCGAATCTGTTCACCGACATCGTTGCTCACCATCATGAATGGGATGCCGGGAGGCAAACTCTCGAACTGAGTTGTGTCCACCGACTTGAAGTATGGTACACAGCGCCCTTCATCGCCTGGAATTTTGCAGTTGTTGGGTGGATTTTCTCCACCCGTCGAATCCCAAGTAACCAAAATCAGACCGTACAAATCGTTCTGCTGTGCCTTGATCAAGAGTTGGGTGTTACTAGAGACTCCGCCCTGTCCGAAAATCATTCCAATGCTGGCCGAGGCACCCTCCCATGTACTGTTATCACTGCCATTGCCCAAATCAACGACATCAATCTGGTCTTGGTACTGGTAATCGTTCGAACCAGAATATCCTTGGAGGACAAATTCACTTCGGTGTGTAAACACAGTCTCTTGACTCCCTAAGTCAGACAATGCACAGGGTGGGAAAAGGATCCCAGGCATACAGATCGATAGTTGCGGTTCTTCCTGAATCTCAAACATCGGAACGGCAAACGAGTTGTCCTCGATAGACAGTCCGAAATTTGAGAAATTGTTGAGATTGGATTGAGCTGCAGCGTGCTCAGAGGCTGAACCACTCATTCTGCCCTGCCACTCAGAATCTCCGAGCGCTACCAAACCTTCAGCAAAGGCGCGCGCTTGAGCACTATCGAAATCTATGAGTTCTCCATCGAATTCCTCTTCAGTAAACCAACCCATTATGTTGTCACCGAACAAAATAGCAGTGAGACTGCCACCGACCATCAGAATAACAACAACCGCGATAACAGGAACGGTGGCCCATGGAAAGCGATCTTGAATCCGATGAATGAATGGAGTGGAATCATCGGCCTCAGTCAAGGCTGCAATGCGGTCACTCTTGGTCTTGGGGACATCCAAGCCCCGTTCTTTCAGCATTTCACTCAGTTCTGCGTGTGATTGGTCTTCGTATCCCATGCTGACCTCTCTCCTTACAGTTTGTGATGCACACCCGTCATTCTTCAAGGCACGGGTCTATTGCACCTCTTCACCCGTCCAGCGTTGTCCAAGTGAGTGTTCAATGCCCATTTGATCGAGAATTCGAGCCACAACGAAGTCCACAAGGTCTGCAATGCTTTGTGGGCCGTGGTAAAATCCGGGGCTTGCTGGGAGTACAACAACACCCCAGTTCGACAATTTGGTCATGTTTTCTAAATGCACAGTGGCATAGGGTGCTTCACGAGGGACCACAATGAGTGGTCTACGTTCTTTCAGGGCGACTAGAGCTGAACGGGTGACCAAATTATCTGAAATGCCAGCAGCAATTTTTCCAATTGTGGTTCCACTGGCTGGGCAGACAACGTAATGGTCAATTTTCGCTGAACCAGATGCTGAACGTGCTGCTAAGTTGTCATTGTTCTCCAATGATATACCCGGAATCTCCGCTAGATCATCGGGTGTCATATCCAATTCTAGATCTAAATTGATGGCTCCCTCACGCGTAACGATGAGAAGGACATCCCATTCTGCTTCCGACAAAGCACGAAGCAATCGTTCGGCATATACCGAGCCAGAAGCACCGGTAATTGCAACCACAGCCTCTGGCATATTTCCACCTCAGTTGTTTCCATCTTGAATACTTTTCAGGAACTGTGACAGGACTGGCATGGCCGCTTCAAAGGCTTCCGTGCCACCTCCCCATGCAATTCTCAGATGGTTTGCAAGATCCCTGTGGAACATCCCACCAGGGGTAGCGAGCAACCCGAGAGGTGCCCCATGTTCAGCCATGGCTTGCACTGCGTCGGTACCAAGTGGAATGAGTCCAAAGATACCTATGGGCGGTGGTGTCCATTCTATTCCATTCTCAGTGAGTACATCAATCAGTTTGGGTAAATTCACCTCTCTTTGTGTCCTGAGAGAATCCAGGGCCACGTCAAGATGTGGGAAAGCGGCTTCAGCTATGGCCATCGAAGGAGCACTGGTCATGCCTTGCAGATTGTGGAAGGCATTGCGCACATTATGAATCATTTTTGCTGGCCCAATTGCCCACCCAAATCGAAGTGGTCCGAGTCCGTAGCATTTCGTCAATGAATTGACTGAGATGACGTTTTCGGCACGCAAATGCATCGGTCTATAGAATTCCGTACCCATTGCTGCATCAAGATACACCTCATCTGATACGATGTTTACGCCCGCTTCACGTGTGACCTCAATCAGCCAGTTCTCATCCTCTTGTGCAATCATCTCACCTGTAGGATTCATCACGGGAGTCAGAGCGATGACCCCGACTCTAGGTAGGATATTCGAAATCTCGTCTCGATTCAATCTCCATTCACCTGAGTTGGGTCCACGATGGAAAGGAATGACCTCACAGCCGAGCAATCTCGCGCATTGAGAGACCACAGCGAACGACGGCATTTCCACCCCCACGGCTCTGGGTCCATCTTTGGGCAGTGCTGCTAGAATCGCTAGGGAGATGGCTTGGCAGACACCGTGTGTGACACATACCTGATCGACTTTTACTCCGTAGCGAGAGGCCACCCATTCGGCTGGATTCGCTGCACCATCCCAGAAATTCAACATCTTCTCGTTGTCGACATCGAGGTCCCAGTCGTACTTAAAACCTGATTGTGAGAGGTCATGCGGCCTCATTTCCTGCAATCTGGGAATGTACCAAGACAGATAATCGACGGGTGGAATCCCATCTCCACTGACCGGCCCACCAAGTCTTGGTTCCATCGAATCAACTCATTGTTCAAACCGGCAGTTCTCAAGACTTCGCATCGGTTCGGCTGAGATTTTCAGGTATGTTTGACAGCAATGCTTCAATAAGTTCATCGCCTGAAATTTCGAAGCCAACCCTATCTAGAGACGTGGTTGTGCCTGCATCTAATCCACACCCGTCGAGTGCCTCAACTCGTCCCTTTGGTGTTGCATAGTTGACCGTGAATCCGTGGCGTGAAACCCAACGCTTGAAGGCTAATCCGACCGAACCAATCTTCGCACCACCGACCCAGACACCCTGCATTCGCTCATTCGTGCAGGCTTGGATTCCGATGAGTGCGAGCGATGAAATTACCCATTGCTCCAATTTTGATGTGATGTGTTTGACATTAGCCTCCCCCTCAAGATCCCATTTGAAGATTGGATAGACCACCAATTGCCCTGGGCCATGCCAAGTGATTCCACCACCCCGATCCACATCTGTAGATGGATAATCATCAGGGACGACGACCTGATCTCGCCTGGCCGCTGGACCCATCGTCACTATTTCTGGATGGCTACAGAATAGCAGTGTATCTGGAATTTCATCCTCCAACCGTTGTTGCTGAAGGTCTCGCATCAGCCTATCCGCTTCTGGATATTGAGTGTGGCCTAAACGGTGGACGTCCACGACCCGATGTTCCGCCATATCATCGGGTGGGGATGGAAGGGCATGAAGTAAATGGATTCAATAACAAGATTGCGTTGTCGGTGAATATGCTACCAGATACGCTGCATATGTTCGACAAGGAAGACCGTAAGGCCTACTGTCGAGTATTGGCTGCTGTCGCTCTTGCAGACGGTCGAGTTTCCACCGAGGAATTTGCCAATTACGAATCTCGTATGGGTATGGCGCTACTAGCTCCCGAGGAGAGAATCATGTTGCGTCAGGAACTCAAGCGCGGACGGAGTTTCATCAATGCAGCCGATGGAATGCATCCT
>JAPYUB010000070.1 GCA_029942125.1 Candidatus Thalassarchaeaceae archaeon
AATAACAGAATCATCCGCCGTGGCCTTGAAGGTGCAACAGCAACCGATATGGCTGTTATTGCGTCACAGAAAGCAATCGAATATGAGCGCTCTCAAGCGGAGGCAGCCGAGCGTGGTGACGAAGAAGAGTGAGGCCTGGTTGGCTACCATTACAACGTCAACCAATTATCATGCTGCATTAGCAGCAAGTTTGGCATGCGAAGAGGTTCAGTGCGATTTGGTCGAATCGAATTCGATAAGAGTTCGAATTCTTGGTGATAGCGCCTCGGATTTGAGGGCGAAATTCAATTCAACAATGCGATCACTGCGAGCTGCGAGCGAAGCATTATCGAGCATCCAATGAAGTGGTCAATATGAGTGATAAGATTCCAATTGAACAAATTGTGCAGGAATTGCAGATTGTATCCCAACAATTTGTTTCAGTGCAAACTCAAGTTCGTGAACTGGAAGCGACAATACAGCACTTATCAAATCAAATTGAAGGTAATACCGTGTATCAGCAAGTGGGTCCATTATTGGTTGAAGTTGACGATATTGAAGTTTTGAACAAGAGTCTGACTGAAACATGTAATCAACTGTCAGAACACGCTGAAAAATTGAATGGACGAGAGAATGAATTGAGAGCCGCGTATGAAAATGCAGTCAAACAATTCGAGTCAGCGTAGGTGATGGATTGACCCAAAATCGTGTCCATGACATGGAATGTATCAATCAGTGGATTGGCGCCGCGATTAAACGAGGTGCTATTGCAGTACTCACTCACAGAAATGGTGACATGGATACTGTCGGATCAGCCTGTGCATTGGCCAATATCATTGGACCTTCGGCACGTGCATGTGGTATCCACCTATCGACCATGGCGCGTGAAATGATTAGTAAAACAAGTGCTGATTTCCTTATTTTAGATCAACAAGCACCTTCATGGCCACGCAATTTAGGTGGATTGATCATCGTCGATGCTGCTGGCCCTAGTCAACCTGGTATAGAATTGCCTAATGTGCCAAAATGCATTATTGATCATCATTCTGCGGGCAAATCCTTTGATTTGGGTGAGTCGGATTTGGAAGTAAATTGGAATACATGCTCGACCGCGGAAATCATATTTGCCTGGGGCGAACAATATGCGAGTACACGTATCGATGATCAATCTCGAATGTTGCTATTGGCCGGTATCATTACAGACACGGGGCGATTCAGACATGCAAATGCAGATGCATTGGCAACAGCGGGACAACTATCTGCAGATGCAGAGATTGATTTTTCAGCGTTTATCGAGGATATGGAATCAGTTGAACTGAACAATTCACAGCGTGTCGCAATCACAAAGGCCCTTTCGCGGGTTCAAACATTGGACGCAGGTCGTTGGTTTTTGTCTTATACTCGAGCTGGAACAAACGAGGGTATCGTGGCGCGTTCATTGATTACAGCTGGAGCAGATATCGCTCTAGTTAGCAGACGTTCAAATGGAGAAACGCGACTTACAGCAAGAGCGTGTCGCGCGGCAACGCGTGGCGGCATTCATCTTGGTACATTGATGCAAAAGATGGTTGAACGGAGCGGAGGAGAAGGTGGTGGACATGCGGGAGCTGCCGGTTGGACTGGGCCGATTGACGATACAGATGCAACATCAGGGTTCATATCGATATTGATGTCTCATCAAGGAGATGATAGCGGTGGATCCTAGGCATGTTGTATCTCAGTTACTATCAGGCCAAGGGATAGAAATTCTACCCAACGGCGAACATGAGTCATTGATCGTCGCTGAGCAAGCCATTGGAGATGGCCAGAAACAGTTAATCGATGACATTATGCCTCACCTGAATGAAATTGAATCACATATTATCGAATATAGATATGCACAACTCGCAAATGATGCTCATGCAGCTCAACAATCGTTGACCACTGCACTTGCCATCAGTCGTTCAAAACAGCACAGAGACTACCTGTTGGAGGCCAGAATTCGAATGGAATGGGGCATTCTTAGAGCCAGTTTAGGTGAATTTGAGCAAGCAGGAATCGATTTGAAATGGTCAGTAGAGCGAATTGCAGCACTTTCAGCAGGCCATCGCTGGCATGGAATGGCATTGTTGAATATGGCCACATGGCACCTTAACCGAGGAGAATCTGGAATGGCATTAGCAATGCACGCTGAAATTTCTAGACATGGACCTCATTTGGTTGAAATAGTCTCGATGTCGAGACGTCAAGCTGCTGAGATATTAATCGAGAAGGACCATCTATCCAGTGCAATACGTAATCTTTGGATTGCTCATCATGGATTCCGTCAGTCGAGTATGGATGAGGCTGCAGTTGAAGCAGGATTGCACTGGATTGACCTTGGTTTAACAGAAGTTTCCACCGATGCACCCGAAATGCACACGGTCATCGAATCGGCTGTTCCAAGATCAGCCGGCGACCCTAAGCCTCGTGTTTGGATTCACCCGAATGACCTCAATATAATGTATGAATGGCTTGAGTCAAGAACGGATGATTCCGATGCAATAGCAGTATTAGATGACGCTCATCTTGCTCTCCAATCATAACTTGAAAATAATTTTAATTCAGATATATCCCATGCCAATGGAACCGGTGGGGTCAAGCACCATCCGACTTCGGAAATGCTTGCGTCCATAGATTCCCATGAAATCGGTGTTGGTTCGATGTCAATTTCAATCCATACAACATCACCCCCACCATCAGCAAGACTCGGCGCTATTTGCAAGGCAGTTCCAAACAAACCAGTTTCTTCGAATACTTCCCGAAGAGCTGCCATTTCACTATCTTCGCCATCTTCAACCCAACCCCCAGGTAGTTCCCAACCTCGGTCTATGTTTCTAACCATCAACCAACACGATTCCGATTCGTCAATCGGTGCAGGGGGTGTACCGGAAGGAGTCACCCATGCAACCACCCATGGTTTAGACATCAAATCCCTCACGGTATGTGGATATCATCATCTGAATCTAACCCTTTTTGTGCTTGTTCAAGATACGTTTCTGCCCAAAGTTCTCCACGCGTCAATAGTCGACGCGAGAGGAAGAATGCAGCGGCAAATTCCCCTATGTCCAATAATTTCTTCAATTCAACTTCATCCAAGTTATTAGGAACTTCAATTATCTCTTCTTTGGTAATTTCAATTTCCTCTGAAACAAAGCGTGTTGCCAATGATTGCATTTTACTCAGGAATTGGTCTCTAATTTCAATAGATGGTTGATTCCATGGTAATCGTTCCCCCGTCTGTATTTGTGATTCCATACGTTTGCGGAATGAATCGCGTAAATCAAGATGCGGAGCATGTGTCTGAGCCTGATCATAACACAACCAAGCTTCGTCATATGATTTACGACGTTCGTGAGCACGCCCTAAATCGGCCCACATCTCATAATTCTGTGGTCTATTTGAGAGCAGCAATCTCGCCAATGGAATGCAAACATCGTCGCTGTGAGATTCCCACATACGCTCCACTCGCCGACCAAACAATACGTTACATCGCGGGTCAGTTAAATCAAGTTGAGAAAACCGTTCACAAAATGCTACAAGTTGACCCTTGTCCATTGATTTAAACCAAAGATTTGGGTCCAAGTGGTCTCGAATAAGTGCTGCCTCAAGGAGTTCCATTCCAATATCGAGTATTGGAACTCCATCTAATTGATTCACCTGCTCTGGATCTCTCCCCAATACAGCGAACAAATCACTTAGGAGTGCTCTTAATCCTATTTCATCAGATGTTCTGGCCTTGATATCGGCTAATACACGCCAATTATCAGGGTTGGTAAAATCGTAGAGAAGGGCTTGTCTAGCATTTTGTTCTGCCCATTCTAAATTTTCAACTGCACGTTCTGGGTCGGCGTCAATAAGTCGGATAAATTTAGTAGCCTGCGTCCGATGCCGATCACCCAAACTACGACGAGGATGTTGCAGGCGACCAGCTAATCCTTCCGCCACATAATCACCTATTGTACTGAAGTGAATGGTGACATGTCAACTCCTGGTGATAATGTGGCATCATAGCCAATTTTTGATGTCATTCCATCATCACCCCTAGATGGGTCCAAACTACTGCCTTTCTGGCCAGACAGTATTATCGTATCCAAATCCGGTTGCCATCTAGTCATCATTGCCCATTCTACACGCACAGAATCAGTCACGTCAATGTCCTGATTTACTATTGTGACCATCTTCATGCTTCTATGACCTTCTAGGGCTGCAACAATTGCTTTCTGCCCATCATCAGAATCTTTGGGTGTGATGCTAACTACAGCAGACAACCATCCACACCCCCCCTCGGTCATGTATACATCATGACACTGTACCACATTTGACACAGCAGATTTGATTGTGGGTGCTCTTGGCAAACCCATGAGAGCTTTATGTTCGGCTTCGGCCGGAATCAATGCGTGAAATATCGGATTATTGCGATGATGTATGGAATTGATTTGGAACACTGGCTCCATCCTTTACTCATCAATGGTTCCTGTGATGTCTACGTATGGCCCCTCGATATCATCATCAAGCAAAATTTCGGCTGTCATGGCATATTCAGCATTCGCTGGGACGGGAATTCCATTAGACAATTCTACCACTGGTAATGGGACGCCGTAGAATCTCTCGTGCAAGGTAGATGCAACCGTTAACTCATCGATATGTTGTTCAAATGACATTGCAGCAGCAAGTAATACGACAGGATCACATCCATTGACAATGGCAATTGGAATCGTATCTCCATTCTTTCTTGCATTGTCCACCATCGTACGCAGATGACGTGGAACCAATCTTGCAACGACATGGCTATCATCGCGCATAAATTGTCTGTGAAATGAGACATTTCGTAGCCCATCATATTCAGCGATTACAATACTCGATGACATATATCGACCACGATCTTCACGGTAATGATGCGGGATAGGTAGTTTGGATAGTTCGACAATATCTTGGGTATTTTCGAGAACCGGTCCAGATGAGACAATATTCAGTGGCTGTGGGTTGTCCATGGCCCATCCGAGAACGTCAATCAAATCACTAGGGCTAACATCCAGTACAGAACAGAGACGTTCCCTAGAAAGTACATTCAGAGCTGCTGAATGCCCCGGCGTTTCAGTCACATTCGCCATTATCATCTCATGTCCTCGATTCACAGAAAGGTCGAATAATCCGTGAATACATGATACCGAATCGGTTGGAATGAAGGCGCCAGAGAGATGGTCACGGAATGCCATGGTTGACCCGGGGAGGAGGAAACGTATGATAATTAGGGGTGATTGAACTCAATTTCGGCCCTGCGTGGGCTGATTCTCACCCGTCACGCTCATATACGGAGGGTCGGTCGCCGGATTGCTCCGTAGGAGAGGTACTGTACATGGGTCGCGGATTGTTCTCAGGTCCTAAGATGAAGTCGGACCGTCTAAAGTTTCGATGGAAGGATAGTGGATTCAGAAAGCGTCAAGAGAAGCGGCGCCAAGGTGGAGTATTGAAACACGACCCACTGCAAGGTAGTTCTCAAGCCAAAGGAATTGTCATTGAGAAGATTGGTGTTGAGGCAAAACAACCGAACTCTGGCATTCGAAAGGGTGTCAAAGTCAGCCTAATTAGAAGCGGAAACAAACTCACAGCCTTCGCACCAGGCGATGGTGCGATTAATTTCATCGATGAACACGATGAAGTGATGGTCGAGGGTATCGGTGGACGGCAAGGCCGTTCATATGGGGACATCCCCGGAATTCGTTACAAGGTCATCCAGGTCAATGGCGTCTCACTCAATGAGATGGTCCGTGGACGTAAGGAAAAGCCAATTCGCTGAATGAGGTTGATTACATGTCTGACGAAGAGATTGATGAACAAATTCCTGAGGAAGAACCTGCCGTGGAGGTTGACATTACTCCAATTGCAGGAATCGGCACTCTAGTTTTCGGAAAATGGGATGCTTCTGAAGTGACCTGTGAAGATCCTGGTATTGCACCTTACATCAATCTACAAACTGTTGGCACACCTCATTCAGGGGGCCGTCATGCAAACGCATGGATGGGCAAGTCGAAACTTAGTGTGGTTGAGAGATTCATCAATGGATTGATGCGCACCGGTAGAAATGGTGGTAAGAAACAATATGCAGCCAAGGCGTTTGAGGATGCCCTTGATGAGATTCATGATCGAACCAAGGAAAATCCACTACAGGCATTGGTCGATGCAATCACTCATGCAGCGCCCATGGAAGAAATTACTAGAATCAAATTTGGTGCAGTCTCCCAACCCAAGGCAGTCGATAGTGCCCCCAGCCGTCGGTTGGATGTAGCAATTCGAAATCTTTGCAAGGGCAGTATCGCAGCCACATATAAGACCACTAAAACGCTCAAGGATGGGATCTTCAGTGAGATTATGAAGGCCAAAGATGGAGATGTCGCATCATTTGCTGTGGCTAAGAAGGAAGATGTTCAACGGATTGCATCATCCGCACGTTGAATTCAATCATTCCCTCGCGCGTGTGCGCGCGTGCGCACAGGCGGATTTATCAACCAAGTTCAGGTCGCCGCACTCACCTAGGTGAATATCATGGGACGTAAAGAAGACAACATCGCAAAGGCAACAGAAGTCATGCATCATCGTGACAAAATTCGCAACCTTTGTATTGCAGCGCATATTGACCATGGAAAAACTACTCTTTCAGATAATCTGATTGCAGGTGCTGGCATGATGTCAGAAGAACTTGCTGGTAAATCTAGAGTACTTGATTTCGATGAGCAGGAATCTGCCCGTGGAATCACAATCAATGCTGCTAGTGCATCTATGGTGCACAATGTCAGTGGCACAGATTATCTCATAAATCTAATCGATACACCTGGCCACGTTGATTTTGGTGGTGACGTGACTCGAGCCATGCGTGCTGTAGATGGATGCTTTATCCTCACCTGTGCAGTTGAGGGTGCAATGCCGCAAACCGAAACTGTCGTACGTCAAGCATTGAAAGAAAAAGTCAAGCCGATTTTGTTTATCAACAAGGTCGACCGCCTAATCAATGAATTGCAAGTCACACCTGAAGATATGATGGCTAGATTTCAGGATCAGATTACACGCGTAAATAAATTAATCAAACAATTCGCTCCAGAAGAGTACAAGAAATCATGGCAAGTTAGTGTCAATAATGGCACAGTTGCTTTTGGTTCTGCATACCATAATTGGGGTATTACAGTACCATATATGCAGAAGACAGGCATCAATTTCACACAAATTTTTGAATTTTGCCACAATGAACAGCAGAAGGAATTGGCAAAGAAGGCGCCGGTCCACGAAGTACTGCTAGATATGGCAGTTACGAAATTGCCTAATCCGGTTGAGGCACAAAAATACCGTATTCCAAACATTTGGAATGGAGATCTGGAATCTATGGAAGGCAAGTCCATGCTTGATTGTGATCCAAATGGACCTTTGGCCATGATGATTACTAAGATATGGATGGACCCACATGCAGGAGAAGTGGCTGTCGGACGTATCTACTCAGGATCAATAAATCATGGCCAGTCAGTATGGGCAATTGGCGGAGCCAAATCTGAACGAGTTCAACAGGTCAGCATGATGGTTGGTGGAGACCGTATTCCAGTACCCACAGTGGTCGCAGGCAACATAGCAGCAATTACCGGCATCCGATCAGCTGCCGCTGGGGTCACAGTTACTTCTGATAAGGATTTGATACCTTACGAAGCAATTCGTCATTATTCGGAACCTGTTGTTACTGTAGCTGTAGAACCCGTATCGATGAAAGATTTACCTAAATTTATTGATGCGTTGCGTAGCCTTGCCAAGGCCGATGCCTCACTCCAAGTGACCACAAACCAAGAAACTGGAGAGGCACTTCTTGCAGGAATGGGTGAACTCCATCTTGAAATCACAACATATCGAATTGAAGAGGAACAGAAAATCAAAGTCAAGGTTAGTGAGCCGATTGTCGTATATCGAGAGGCAATTAATGGTAATAATGTAGGCCGACCATTTGAGGGTAAATCACCAAATCGGCACAACCGATTCTACATAGAAGTTGAAATGCTACCACAGGAAGTAGTTGATGCTCTACGTGGCGGCGAATTCAAAGAAGGTACAATCCGAAATAAAGATCAGAAGGAAATTGGAAACCAATTTGCCGAGTTGGGAATGAATAAAGATATGATGCGAAAAGGATATGCTATTCACGGAACAAATGTTTTCATCAATGGTACGAAGGGTATTCAGGGACTTCACGAAACACGTGAACTACTGATTGAAGGATTCAATGAAGTCTGCAAACACGGTCCACTATGCCATGAGCCTGCAATGGGTATGCTGGTCCGTCTGACTGATGCTAAGTTACACGAAGATGCAATCCACGGTGGCCCCGCTCAAACCATTCCAGCAATGCGTAGCGCATTGCGAGGGGCTATGGTTCGTGCAGGTACTACAATCATGGAACCTATGCAGAAACTGCACGTCTCTGTTCCAAACGATTGGTTAGGTGGTGTCACACGTGAAGTTACTCAGCGCCGTGGTGTGATTGAAGATATGCCTGCAGATGGTGAAACCACGACTGTGATTGGCACAGTTCCTGTGGCAGAAAGCTTTGGATTTTCAAATGACATTCGTGCTGCATCTCAGGGTCGAGCAATCTGGAATACCGAAAATTCGGGATTCGAAGAGTTGCCTCGTATGTTGCTTGAGAAGGTAGTCGGCGAAATACGCACACGTAAGGGCATGAAACCAGAAGTCCCCGGCGAATCTTATTATGCAGACTGATTAAGAAATCCTAACCATTTGGAAATCTGTAAGATCACGCAATACTTGCATTCCCGGGCAATCCGGCAACCGATTCAAGCATGCGTGTGCAGCTGCATGGAATCCCATGGCTTTGTCATGAGCATATTGAATAGAACCCGAATGTTGTAACTCTGATACCACAGTGTCGAGCACATCTCGGTCCGTTTCTTCAATACCGGAACCAAACACTTCATAGAAATTGGCTAGTTGCCCCTCATCCTGTTGAAGTGCATGTATGGCAATGAGTGTTTGTTTACCTTCGATGATATCGCTGCATGCCGG
>JAPYUB010000071.1:0-4281 GCA_029942125.1 Candidatus Thalassarchaeaceae archaeon
AATGAAAGGGATGATTGCATCAGGTGCAGCAGGAGTACATTTTGAAGACCAACTAGCATCTGCAAAAAAATGTGGCCATATGGGCGGAAAAGTGCTTGTTCCTACAAGGGAATTTATTACAAAACTAATTGGTGCAAGACTAGCTGCTGATATAAGTGGAGTTCCAACAGTTCTTATTGCTCGAACTGATGCTGATGCAGCACAATTGATTACCAATGATATTGAATTGATTACCGATGCTTCTGGAGAAGATTGGGTCATCTGTCCCAATCCGACGGGCACGGTCACAATCAACACACTTGAGGGCCACCAACCTATTGAATTCGGCTCCATGCCTTGGCAGACCGATTACGTTCCTGCTGCGACCCTTGATGCCAATGGTACCTGGCACATCTTGTTCCCGACCATCTACAGCACCGTCTCGATTCTTCATGGATTGGCCGATTCGGATCGTGATTTTATCCCAGACATGATGGATGATCTCCCTGAATTCGGTGGTCAGTGGACTGATTCTGACGGCGATGGTTTCGGAGAGAATCCTGATGCACCAAGCGTCGATAAATGCCCTTCAATAGTTGGTTACAGCGCCTATGGCCACCATGGCTGTGGTGATGTAGACGGCGATGGATTTGCCAATGCTGTCGATGATTGTGCGAACAGTGGTAAATCATGGCGAGATGCCCTTGGATGTCCAGACACGGATGGTGACGGTTGGTCCGACCCCTCTGGTGCATCCGGATGGAATGGAGACCGCCACCCGACCAATTGGATGCAGGCAATCGACACAGATGGTGACGGTAGATACGACAACCATGGACCTGATTGTTGTGGACAGAACGCTGAATCCGATGAGTTCCCCCTAGATCCACAACAGTGGGTAGATGCAGATGGTGATGGCTGGGGCGATAACTCAAGTGCGCCTACGGGTGACAAATGTCCTGGCTTCGATGGCGCCTCGATGTATGATCGAGGTGGATGCCTCGACAGCGATGGAGATGGCTGGTCAGATCCTGAACCTCCTACGTCATCAAAGCCGTATGGCTGGACTTACAACGTAACACGTTGCTACAATTCTTGGGTGGATGCTGAAGGCAATACGCATGCTGCAGGTGAGCACTGTGCCGATTTATTCCCTTGGGCTCCTGATGACATCTCTTCTGAGAACCTATGTGGGATACTATGCCACCATCAATGGGGAGATCGCGATGGCGACACCTATGGTGACAACAATTCACAAGATGCTTGGAATCGTGACGCTTTCCCTCTCGACGAAACCCAGCATGCAGATACCGATGAGGACGGATATGGCGACAACATTAGTGGTAACAATGCCGATGATTGTTCAAGTATCTGGGGCAATTCCACAGTCGATAAGAAAGGTTGCACAGATACAGATGGCGATGGTCATTCCAACATTTACTCTTATGACATCAATGCAGAGAGTGGCCTCAGAGAGAATGAGCTTGGAGATGCACTGCCCGATGACCCCAATCAATGGCGCGATCGCGATGGTGATGGATTCGGCGAGAATCCAGTTGGAGATTGGGATCGCTGTGAGGACATTCCGGGTGCATTACTCGGTGTTCCAGGTCCTGGTTGTCCGATGCCTGTAGGCGACGAGGATGGAGACAATATCGCTGATGAAAATGATTTGTGCCCAGATACACCCGAGGGTGAAAGTGCCAACCCCGATGGTTGTTCACCCTCCCAACTCGATACAGATGAGGATACAGTCACCGACGACGTTGACATCTGCCCGAACACCCCTCTTGGCGAGATTGTCAACAGTGTGGGTTGTTCGTCTTCACAAACGAACATCGATACCGATGGGGATGGTGTCAACGATGTTGACGAAAATGCCGATCAACTCGACATGTGCCCCAACACGCTTCCTGAGGATTACGACGACGTCGATGAAAACGGATGTGCACCCCCACAATTAGACACAGATGGTGATGGTGTAACTGATGATTTGGACCTTTGTCCAGGTACCACTTCAGGTGCAACTGTGACCACAGATGGTTGCATTGTTGTCGGTGCGGATACCGACTCTGATGGATTTGAAGATGTGGTCGATGATTTCCCAGCAGATGCAACGCAGTGGGTCGATTCCGACGAGGATGGATTCGGTGACAATTGGGCGGATTCTTCGTGGGATGACGAACGCGAGGGAACCGTGGGTCAATGGGTAGCCAACGCAACATCTCCTGATTATTGCCCTCAGGACTATGGCGAATCGGACAATTCAGCTTCGGCCTTCTTTCTAGCTGATATAATCCTAGGATGCCCGGATAGCGATAGTGATGGATGGGCGGATTCAATTGATTGGGACGACCTCGATTCCTCTCAATGGGAAGATCTCGACAACGATGGTTTTGGCGACAACTCTTCGGGTTACAATGGTGACCAATGTGTTGGCCAACCGGGTATTGCTGATGCTGATGGTGAAGAAGGTGCACATGAAAATGGCTGCCCAACTCCAGACGAGGACGATGATGGAGTTTTGAATCATCAAGATCAGTGTCAAGGTACAAATGTGAATGAGGATACTAATTCGGTCGGATGTTCACCCACTCAACTCGACGATGACGATGACGGGGTGAGCAATGCCGATGATGCGTGTACTGATACCGATTGGATAGAGAAAGACCTTGTAGATGAGACTGGATGCACTCCGGCACAGTTGCAGGAAGCCGAAGATTCTGAATCATCTTTGATGGATGGCCCTATGAAGTATGGTCTGATTGCGCTTGGTGCCATCGTTGCTGTTGTTATTCTCATGCTTATCATATCCCGAATTCGTGGCAATAGAATAGAGTGGGATGATGAAGAAGATGATGATTATATGGATGATGATGATGGTGACTGGGATCCATTCCGCTCCAGTTCAAGTACAGCTCCAACGAGGGCATTCTCCTCCGAACCTTCGCGGGAATCTCCTTCCAGAGGCCCTCCTACTTCGAGCCGAACTCCATCTGCCGGTAGTCAAGGCCCTCCAACTCGCAGTCAACCCCCTTCCTCCACCCCATCCCGCCAAGGCCCTCCCAGTACACGCCCCAGTGGACGACCAAGTGCACGTCCCAGCACTCCGACAAGAGAAGAAGTGAGCCAAGAGTCCACAGAACCTGTTCGGAAAACGCGTCGATCATCAGCACCTCCACCAACAACTGACGATGGCCCAGTCCGCAAGACACGCAAGACCACCCGCAGTCCTGCCGTAACATCATCTGCACCAACTCGCAAGACCCGTCGAACAGCAACCCCTGCTAAGCGATCCCGACGCCGAAAGTCCAGCGCTTCTTTCGACGATTTGTTCGGCCCCGATGAAAAAGCCGATTTCGATGCATCTGTTGTCACTGCAAAGGAGCGTTTGATTGTCGGTGATTCAGAGCAGAGCGTTCTTGCACGATTACAATCCGAGGGCTGGAATGTCAAGCAATCCAAGCACATCCTTGGACATGCCCAGCCCTGACGCGTGTACGCATGAGCGCCGTCTACGACGGCGTCAACCTATTGAGTGGCCTTCGCTGCGCTGTGTGTAGGCGGCAATCGATGGCAGATGGTGAACAACTCGAAGGCGCTATTCTTCCTGAAGGCATCGAGGTCGACGAGACATCGGCATATTTCGGCATCACTGATTCCAGTGATCTAATCAATCGCCTAGCTGAAACCGACCGATTGAATGGCCTTGGTGAGTTCCTTTCGATTACAGGGGACCTTCTTCTCAAGCAGGCAACGTTTGATTTTGATATGGCCGCAAACAGATTAGAGGTTGAAGGCGGAGAAATCTATTGGTTGATTTCTGAGCCATTTGGAATTCTTTCCTGGACTGATCCAATTCGATTGTATTTGGGCCAAGAGGATTCGATGGGCAATTCAGGTGGTCCCGACCCCGGTCTGGCACCTACGGAGAAAGACGCATTGGATGGATTCAATGATCCATTCCGGTTGCTGAAGATGCTTGCAATCGGACACATGTGTGGCGGTTTGCAGGAGTTGGACCAATATCTTGCGAATTTTGAAGAATGGATGCAGGATATGCCTGCTAACAAGATTCGATTCTTGGCCTTGCATCAACAGATGAACAGTGTATTGCGTGAAACTCAAGGGGGTGGGAATGCTTCTAGCCTCTCATCGTTGACGGGTGGTCCTGTCACCACAGTCTCGGTTGAAGCCCCTGAAGGTGTACAGGCTGTTGAGGCAATCCCTGAGCCCGAACCCGCTCCGGTACCAGAACCTGTATCTGAACCAGAGCCCGAACCCGAACCCGAACCCGAACCC
>JAPYUB010000071.1:4381-8881 GCA_029942125.1 Candidatus Thalassarchaeaceae archaeon
GGTACCAGAACCTGTATCTGAACCAGAGCCCGAACCCGAACCCGAACCCGAACCCATGGTCGTCCCCGCCCCAGTAATCGAGCCAGAGCCGATGCCTGTCGAAGCCCCAGTCATCGAACCGGATCCCGAACCAGAATCTGACCCAGAGCCCGAACCCACAGCACCCGAAGTCAGCATCTCTTCGGCCTTTGATACCCCTCTCAGTGTTCAAGAGGTTCGCGAGGCCTTCGATGAAATGGATGCCAACAAGGACGGCGTCATTTCCCAAGAAGAATTCACATCATCTCCGATGATTGCAAAACTTCCCGAGGAGGTCCAACATGAGATGTTTGAGCGAATTGATCTCAACAAGGACGAAGTTCTCCAATACGAGGAATTTACCTCCGCTGCTGAAGAGAAGACGAATGCCCCCTTCCTCGCCCCCAAGCGTGCCCCTGTCGCTCAACCGGTGCGAATACCCGTTCAGGCCACTCCACAGCCACAGCCTGTGCCTCAAGCAATTCCTCAACCAATTCCTCAACCAATTCCTCAACCAATTTCTCAACCCACACCCCAATCTCAATCTCAATCTCAATCTCAATCTCAATCCGGCGTAAGACAGCGAACTGGTGTGTCGGGTATCCATCACGTTCTACAGACCGGGATCTATTGTGGTGGCTGCAATATTGGTGTTGAACACCATTGGCGTCATTGCCCAGTATGCGGTACGAGTATTTGATCAGATGCGGATATCTCCATCATCCAATAGATCAACATCTCCAATCTTGACTGTAGGCTGTTTGAGAACTCCAGTAACATGGATTCCACAGGATGAGCTTCCACCGAGGCTCGTATTGTCTCCAAATGCGAAATAGCAGGTACCTTGCACCTTCTCATCCTCAAGCACGTTGCCCACCAATCGTGCCCTTGGATTCATTCCAAATCCGAACTCAGCCACAGTCCAAACATTGGCTTGTTGTTGCGGTTTGAGTTTTCGACTGGCTTCGACAAACATCGCTTTGACATCATCACTGCCTTCTCCAGTAATTTTGGTGACTATCCCTGCCTCTACCTTGATTTTGAGGGGCTCATAGACCACCGCGGCATCCCAGGTTCCATCGATGATGATGGTTCCTTCCATCGTCCCTTCTTTGGGCATGGCGAGAATCTTTCCTGCGGGTAGATTGGTAACTTGGCCCGGGCGATTGCAGATTCCATTGTCTCCGAGTTCCCATCTGCCACCAATCTCAAATCTGATATCGGTTCCCGAATCGGTTTTTACTACGATCTTTCGCTGACGTTTCAGTGTCTTGCCGAGTTGCGCAATGGCTGACTGCATGGCGTTGAAATCGGTGGTCATACCACCTTCGATGAACATCTGCATGTTTATTCCTGGCATCGTTGCTATTCTTGTCCCTTCACGACACGCCTGCATGCGCGCTCGCGTGTGGGTGAGTGAATATCGTGTGGGGGCGAGAACGACATCCTGCTTGCGCATTAGTTCGGCAACAGGTCCTGGCGGCTCGTCTCCATGACGATGTGTGGTTGGCATCATCACCAACAAGACCCGATCCGAGATTCTAGCCGCCGCTTCGTAGAGCGCCTGCCCAATCGTAGAGGTGTGTGGATCGGTCACAATCAGGATATTCTCATTCCGATGAATCTGCATACATTCCTTGCAAACGGTATCGGCCGCACGGGCCAAGGCTTCCTTAGAAGCCGCATCGAGTGCCTCCTCCAATCCTTCAATGAAGACGTCATCATTATCGTCTTCTTTTTTCCGTGCCATATCGTTTGTCTCCGTCCGCGCAATAGCGCGGACTACAGCCATCTCCCATGAATCCTGTGTTGGCATGCTCTCTAGCACCAAAGACCGAGTCCACTAATAGGGACAAAGTGCTGGAGGGGTCATGAAAACCAACGTACGAGTGCCCGCATTGCTTGTTGCTCTGCTTCTGTTGCCCGGCTGTCTGAGCGGCATTGTCGATGAGATTGATGATGTCGTTATCTGGGAAATGTCTCCCAGTGGTGAGTGGCCACAGTTGAGTCTGGGAGAACGCACCCGGACCACTCCGACTCTCGATACATACGATGACTGCACAGTTCTGCTCGAGGATCTCAAAGATGCATTATGGGAGCAGACACTGGTCGAAATCGATCAAAACGCCTACTGGAATTGGGCATCACCAATGATTGGTGGAGGGTGGATGGTCGATGATATGGTGATGGATGGCGCTGTTGCTGAGCAATCCGTGGTTGCCGACGGTGGTTCAAACTCTGGAGGCACAGCTCCTTCTAGCAGCGGTGGCGAGGATCGCTCTGGCACCTATTCTGAAACCAACAATCAGGAATCAGGTGTCGATGAAGCCGACTTCCTCAAATTCGATGGCAATCATTTCTACATGATCAACAACAACCACCTAGTTATCATCGGTGTACCCGAGCATGGCAATGTCACCCTAGTCTCTGACACGGAATTGGAAGGCCAGCCCTTGCAGATGATGAAGGAGGGTGACAGCCTTGTCATCATCTCATCCATCAACAGTTGGAACATTCCTGACAGCGACCCTTTGCGCACCCTCATGCAAACAGAGGATGGCAACTGGCGCTCCTCAAATCTGGTCAAGTACACCGTGATTGACATCACCAACCGAAGCGACCCCAACGTCGGTCGTGAGATATTCATCGAGGGCAGCCATGAAACCGCACGAATGGTCAACGGCACTGTTCGAAGCGTGTCACACATGTGGTCCTATATCCCAGGAATCCAGACCTATCCATCTCTGCCCAACGATTACTGGGATGAAGAAAATTGGGAAAACAGAATGAATCTATGGAATGCATCTGTCGAAGACCTAATTGATGAGAATCTTGCTGTATTCGGCCAACTGACATTGGATGACTTCGCACCACAGATGCACCAGCGCAACTCGGATGGCACCATTTCCTCGTACACATCGGGCAGCGGTGACTGCAGCGAATTCAGCGGTTCCACAGATGGTGTGGGCCGCGGCTTCACCTCAATCATGACCGTGGACCTGCTCAGTGAGGAATTCAGCAGCGAGGTCGACCACATTGCATCCGCATGGGTTGAGGTCTATGCGAGCGGCGACATGCTCGTGCTTGCAGAACCCGCTAACGACTGGTGGTGGTTCTGGCGCAACAACAACTACGAGGATGCGACCAACATCCACGCCTTCGACATCAGTGTTGAGGGTGAGACGACCTACATCGGCAGTGGCCGAGTCACAGGCACGGTTCAGGATCAGTTCTCGATGTCCGAGTACAATGGCGACATCCGCGTGGCCAGCACAACCGATTCATGGGGTCGCTGGTGGCTGACTGAGGGTGGCGAATGGGAGGTCATTGAACCGGCCAATCACATTACAATTCTTGGTAACGACGGCGCAGGAGTTCTTGATGAAATCAGTCATCTGGGTGGAATTGCCGAGGGCGAGCGCATCTGGAGCGCCCGATTCGTTGGCGACATGGCCTATCTGGTCACTTTCCGTAACATGGACCCACTGTGGACCATCGACCTCTCTGACCCAGAGAATCCAACCATTTTGGGCGAACTAGAGGTTCCCGGCGTCTCCACCTACATCCACCCGCTGTCCAACGGCGATTTGTTGACCATCGGATTGCCCGGTGGCGAGGACGGATTGGGACTGGATTGGAGTCACACACAGATTAGCATGTTCAACTTGAGCGATTTGACAAATCCATCGCTTGCAGATACCCAGCAGTTATCGCCCGGATATATGGACGGTGATTGCACCAGCATCCGCTACTGTGGTTGGACATGGTCGTACTCAGAGGCGACCTATGAGCACAAGGCATTCACCTATTGGGAGGCAGCCGGATTGCTCGCAGTCCCTCTTTCAACACACAGATACGTGTATGACACAATCGATATTGATGGTCGCACATACTCCTATTCAGGTTACGAATATGTCAGCAAGCTGATGCTTATCGATGTGGATTTGGATAATCGCACCCTATCTTTGCACGGAGAAATCGACCATTCCACATTCTACAATGGTGGAGATGGCGTCAGTGGCTGGTGGGGAAGCGACACGAGTGTTCGTCGCTCAGTCTTCATGGGCGATTATGTCTATGCCTTCTCAGGAGCAGGCGTGAGTGTGACCTCATACGCAGACATGAACACAACATCACTTCTCGAATTGCCTGGCTATGAACCCTCGGATCCGTACTATTACGAGAGTAGCGTGGCCGAGCCTGAAGGGGATGGGGATTGGGAATCCGAAGACGAGAATTCTTCGAGTTCCGAAGACAAGCCACCCGAAGAAGACGGCTAATCAGGAGAATTTCAGCGCCCGACCGGCGCAACCTGGTGCTCCAATCGCTTCACCACGGAACGAACCACTTGGTGTTCGCTTGTGGACAGGAATCCCATCCACAATGGTCCACATCGGGAGTCCGGTCAATTCCATCCCTGCATAGGGTGTCCATCCGACCCGCGTCCACACATCGTCATCGGTGATGACGCGCCGCGTCTCA
>JAPYUB010000072.1 GCA_029942125.1 Candidatus Thalassarchaeaceae archaeon
GTGGGTGACCTTGTCGATAGCCTGGACATTGAAGACATCGCTGATAATGTCATTCCCGAGTCCGCCCCAGTGGCCGTCCAATTGCGTGGGGATGCAGGTGCCGACGAAGTAAAGTGGAATCCGACACAAGAAACGGATGATTGGCCAGAGATTGGGTGGAAGTAATGCTTGAGAATCCAAAAAAGCGAGCATTGCGGTCCAAAGACGGTCTTGAGATTATCGAATACACCCGCCAAAAGATGACCAGAGAATTCTTTCGCTACATGTTCATGGCGATTTTCAATTCGATTTTCTTCTTCATTCTCTATTATCTCCTCATCAAGTGGGACCCACTCAATATGTACCCAGAGGTATTTGCTTGGTTCGTTGCCTTTGCCATTGGGACAGTCGAGGCACACTATGTCCACAGGCGATTTACCTTCAAATCGACCATATCGTACAAGGAGAGCCTGTTTTGGATGATGATTGTGTACACCATCATCGCCGTGATCTCATCAATCACAATCTGGGCATTGGTCAACATGCTGGATATCGATTCTTACATTGCGTGGGTCATCAACAACTGTATGTTTGGTCTGGCCTATTTCGCTGGCCTTCGCCTGTTGGCATTCCCTCCAGAACTCGACTCTGAAGAGTAACGGCTGCCCCTCAAATTGAAGAGTAGTGTGTGCGCGCATAGTGTCCATGTTCCAGCGTCCACGCGGTACTCGAGACTTCGGTCCTGACGAGATGGCCCGACGCATAGCGCTCGAGAGATTGTGCGATGAACAGGCGGCTCGTCATGGATTTCAGCGAGTGGCTACACCTACTTTCGAGAGTTTGGATTTGTTCACAGCCAAGTCTGGTGATGCTGTAGTTGACGAACTCTATGCGTTCGAGGACAAGGGCGGTAGACCACTTGCACTGCGTCCTGAATTGACTGCCCCAGTCATGCGCATGGTTGCCAACGAGATGCGTTCAGTACCCAAACCAATGCGTTTGTCGTACTATGGCTCGTGCTTTCGCTATGAAGAGTTCAAGACGGCGCGGTACCGCGAATTCTGGCAGTATGGATGCGAAATTGTCGGTGCCTCCGGGCCATTGGTGGAGGTCGAGGTCGTCGCGTTCGCCATCTCACTAATGCGCGCTGCGGGCGTGGTTGATTGGACGATGAAAATCGGTCATGTTGGCATTCTCAACGATCTCTTGGCTGGACTTTCTATTCCCGAAGATAACCGACGTGATGTCATGCGTCTATTGGACAAGGGCGACTTTGCCAGTTTGTCTGGCAAGGGCGTAGGTGCGGATGCCGCCGCCAAACTCGAGGCTTTCGCGTCACTCTCAGGTGGAACCGATGTCATTCCAGAAGCGAAGTCGATGTTGGAGGATATGGGCGTGGCGACCGACAGTTTGGACTCTCTTGCTGAGATGCTCTGTAGTTTGGAGGGGTTGGTTCCTGACATGCCGGACACTACAATCGACCTCACAGTGGCCCGTGGATTGGACTACTACACTGGCATGGTGTTCGAGTTTGAGGTCGCCGAATTGGGTGGAGAGGCCCAGGTACTCGGCGGTGGTTCCTATCGATTGATGCAACTCTTCGATTTGGACGAACTCGACCCTTGCTGCGGATTCGGACTTGGATTTGACCGCGTACTGATTGCACTGGAGAAGCAGGCCGAGCGTCTAGGCAGAGATGAGGTCGTGCCCGGTGAATCATCTGGACCCGGCAGCCTCGCTGTAATCCCCTTCAAAATTGATCCCAACAATGTCCTCGGCATGGTTGCCGGTTTGCGAGCATCAGGTGAACGAGTCCTGTTGGAGTTGCGAGAGCGTAACTTGGGACGTTCAATGGGCTGGGCGGATAGTTCGGGTGCAGCCTTTGCTCTTATTGTTGGACCTCGTGATCTTGAGGCTGGAGAAGCCACAGTCAGGAGAATGTTCGATGGTCAAGAGGAGCAGTGCGCTCTGAATGCAGAATCTGTCGCAGAGGCGCTCGCGCGCCTACGCGCGTGAATCACTCTTCGTCTTCGGATTTGCTAGGTCGAAGCAGAGCGGCTGCCGCTAATCCACCTACTCCGATGATTGAGGTGAAGCCGGGCAGCATTCCACTGTCATCTCCGCCGCCACCGCCGCCACCGCCACCGCCAGTGATATCGTCAAAGGCAGTCTGGTTGAGAATCGGGAAGGTCACCGATGCGTTGTATTCCTGAGAATTTTCTGGATGTGAGAAGTACAGACCAAATAGCGCATCATCACCGGAGAAAAAGAAGTTCCCTTCAGTGGCTTTGAGTTTCATTGTGAACTCTACACCGATGTTTTCGGTACTGCCATTCCAATAAATCAACTCTTCATCAACCGGAATATCCCAACTGATGAAATTCTCACCATCTCCTAGTGAATCGAATTCTTTGATGGCCACAGCGTTGTTGGCCTTGAGAATGGAAATGTTGAGGTTTTCACAATCCCCATTGCATGTATCTTGTCCATTGGTCCATGCTCCGCCCAATTCAATGACGAATCTAACATTGATCATTTCTCCTTCTTTCAATGCGATGTTCTGGCCTAAGCTAGGGTCCATGCGACAGGTGACCTTGACGTCCATCAGACTGCTACCACCTTGAGATTCTTCACCGTAATTGGCACTCTCTGCATCGGTGTTGTTGAACTTCGAGAAGCAGTTTGTGAGTTGGGCGTTGCCGAACACATACAGAGTGTTGTTCTCTGCATCCGGTTGTCCATCTGCAGAGCCCGGTGATTGCATGATACCCGCCTCGATTCCCGGCGATGCGGTAGTTGACGATGTTAGCATGACGACCATCATCAGAGCGATGACGGTCACAGTGAGGCCCCGCCGGTCCATGTTCTACCGGTAACATCGGCCCCGTTTGAGCATTCGGGTCCGTTGGCCTATAGGCCAAATCACGAATCAAAGCGCTGAATCGAACCAAATCCGGGTCCTTGAGCGCCACGCTGTCGAGCGATATTGAGTGCTTCACCCAACTTGTCGGGCTCCATCACCGCATCGGTCAATCGGTCGTTGGCAACGCCGGTAATAATCGCCATGATTTTGATGGTATCTCCAAACCCTGGATCTTGTCTTGCACCGAAGATGACGTTTGCATCTGGGCTCAATCGTCCGGTCATCAAATCGACCACTTGACTGGCTTGTTCCAGTGTCATGTACGGTCCACCCGTGACGTGAATCAACGCGCCGGTCGCACCATCGATATCGATGTCGAGCAAGGGATGATTCAGTGATTCGTGAACAACCTCTTCTGGGCCGCGATCGCTCTCACCATACAGCATCATAGTCACGCCACCACCTTTCATGATGGTTCGAACATCTGCGAAGTCGAGATTGATGAGGCTGGGTAGAGTGATTGTTTCGACAATTCCCTTGACGATTTCAGCAATCAACTGGTCCATGATGCTGAAGGCCTCGTCCAAAGGCAGGTTGGGCACATAGTGCAAGAGTCGATTGTTGTCCAGAACCAGCACGGCATCCGCTTCTTGGCGCAGTGCCTCTAATCCTTCTAGAGCGCGCAGCATTCTCTGACGTCGCTCGACCTGGAATGGCGTAGTCACCACAGCGACCACCAATGCACCGGAACGCTTGGCTTCCTCCGCCACAATCGGTGCGATTCCGGTTCCGGTTCCACCGCCTAGTCCAGCAGTGATGAAAACAAGGTCTGCTCCAGAGACAATCTGGGAAATTACATCTCGTCCCGCCTCGGCACACTTTCGTCCAGTTGAAGGGTCACCTCCAGCACCCAATCCACGGGTGATGTGACGCCCGACCAGCAGTTTCTGCAGAGCTCGGGTGTGATCGAGATGTTGCTTGTCGGTGTTGATGGCAACTGTGATGGCACCTTCAACACCAAGATGGGTGATTCTGTTCATCGTGTTGTTGCCTGAACCGCCACAACCGCAGATGAGAATTCGTGGATCAGGGACACCAAAATTAGAGACATCCTCGTTGAGCAATGCTGTGGATTGATTGCTATTCAAATCGCGCTTCAATTCGCCCACTAATTCTTCGTAGGCTGGTCCCAGTGGCGTTCCAGCCCTCTGTCCAGTCACTTGTTCCCCATCCATGGTATCCACCACAGGTTTCACCTGTATTCTTCAGTTCGTATTTCATCACATAATAACCATCGTGGTGCAAGCCCGCTTAGGAAGCCTAATTCTCGACTGTACCTGATAATCCAGAATGAAGGCGCTACGCACAAATAGACGATGACATTGGGCGAATTCAACCCGAGGTTAGCATAGCCTGGCCAATGCACCTGACTGTAGACGTGAAATCCACGGTTGTAGACAAGGCAGCCATCAGGGAATCGCTGGTTCAAATCCGGCACCTCGGACCACTTCTCTCCCTACGGGAGGTCTTCAGATTCAGCGGGACGCTCATATAGGGGGAGCAGGTCGGCGGAACGCTTCAAAGGGTGACTACCATGGCTCGTTCACTATATCACGCCGTTCGCGAGACTTGGAAGAGACCGAAGGACAGCATTCCATCCGACTACCGCCGTAACCGTATGGCAGAGTGGCGTCGCGATCCGGTCATCAACCGAATCGAGCGCCCAACTCGCTTGGATGCCGCCCGTCGAATGGGCTACAAGGCCAAGCAAGGAGTCGTCATGGTTCGAACACGTGTTCGTCGTGGTGGACTGCGCAAGTCCAAGATTAACATGAAGCGAAAACCCAGCAAGATGGGTATGCGGAAGATTACCATGGCCAAGAGCATTCAGCGAATCGCTGAGGAGCGCGTCGCACGCAAGTTCCCGAACCTTGAGGTTCTCAACTCATACTGGGTTGGCGAAGATGGAAAGAACAAGTTCTACGAATGTATTCTCATCGACCCATCCCACCCTTCGATTCAGAACGACAAGCATCTCGGTTGGGTTACTGGAAGTCGACACTCCGGTCGCGTTTACCGTGGCAAGACCAGCGCTGGCAAGCGTGGTCGTGGTCTGCGCAACAAGGGCAAGGGTGCTGAGAAGCTCCGTCCGTCCCTCAAGGCTCACCAAAACCGTGGCAAGTAAGCCTGATTTCAGGCCGAAGGTTGATGGGCAGCCCCATCTCACCGCTCGATGATGGGAGAAGCCGTCGTCTCCGAACTTCGCGGTATGCCGGTCATATTACCCGACGGCCGATTTCTAGGCACAGTTCACGATACTGTGGTGGATTCGACCGAATGGACCTGTACGCATCTGTTTGTCACCAATCCCCCCGCTGACTTAGTTGAGGATCGCATTCATGTCGCCATTCCTTGGCGATGGATTCGAGCGGTCGAAGATGTCGTTTTATTGCGGTGGTTTCCACCCACACCCATTCCTCGTGACCCAGTGAACCCTTGAAATGGGATGGGTTTTCCCTAATGATTGGGGCGCCACCTGCGAAAGCGGGTATCGTTCTGTTGATGCGTGAGGGATACCAGTGTTTGAGTTACATGTGCTGGGCACGTCTAGTGCCCGTTTCGCCCATGGTCGATCTGTCTCAGGGTCAGTGCTGAACACCCCCGGTGGACTTGCTCTCATCGATTGTGGCGAAGGCATGCAGAAACGCATGATGGATCACAATCGTGCTCTCAAATCAAATGGGCTAGAGAATCGAACTAGGATTTCTCGCGTGCGCGCGATTTTTCTGACCCACGGTCATCTGGACCACACTTGGGGCCTGTTGCCATTGTTACAGACACTGGATTTGGATGGGCGCCGCAATCGCATGGTCGTCATGGGACCATCCACACGCGCTGCAATTGATTGGGCCACACAGTATCCTGGCGAAGCACCACCGGTGGACAGTGGGATATCTTCGACAGATCTTGCAATTCTATTTTCACAATGGCAAGCTATTGGGACAAAGGATGAGGACGCCTCCTATACGATTGATTGGGTCCTCATTCCCATCGATGATGATCAGCCGTTCAAATCTCCAATTCAACCTCTTGAAGGGGTGACCGTGACCATCGTCCCCACACACCACGGCGTCCCCTCCTGTGGCTATCACTTCGAGTCGAATGGGAAGGCGGGTCGATTTGATCGAGAGCGTGCAGCTGAATTGGGTCTGTCAGAGGAACAGATTGGTCAACTTGCAGGCGGTCAAGATGTGACCATTGATGATGAATCTCTCTCCGCTGAGAGTTTCCGTGGAGAACCTCGGCCTGGATACAGTTTGATGGTGAGTGGAGATACGTCCCACGGCCCCATCGGATTTGATATCGCAAATCTTCCTAGTGCTCCTCTCCTTCTGTTTCATGAAGCCACCTTCTTGGCAGACAAGCAGGAAAAGGCGACTGAATATTACCATTCAACGGCAGCAGACGCTGCACGACACGCAACATCATGCAAGGCCAGTGCCCTTGCATTAACCCACTATTCCAGCCGAATCGAATCTCTTTCTCCATCGGTCAGCGAGGCTCGAGAACACTTCTCAGGTTCGGTCGCAGCCACTTTGGATGGCGATTGGTTTGAGATTAATGCAGAAGGTAACGTGTTCCATCACGTACAGGTGGAAAGCGGCTGGAACACAATGAATCTGTGATACACTGTCATGGGCGACCTTCAAACGTAAAAGAATCGAGCGAGTCAATATGCGACACGCACGTGTGGTCTTCTTCCTCGTCACTCTTCTTGTGATGTCCACCCTTCCTCTGGGTTCTGCCAGTGAAGGACGTTCCACAGTATGTGACACGACCGACATGGGTTCGATGCCCGATCCAATCATGATCGCCGATCAGGAATGTGAGAAAATCGCATTGGGTATTTTGGCACCCGGTACCATCGTTGAATTCGATGTTACAGGCGATGTTAATTTTGACTTCATAGTCTTCCGAAACGCTGCACTGCAAGTCTATGCAAACGACCAATCCTATCGTTCATCAACGTATTGGGCGGAGGAAACAGTGTTTGAGGACATGGTGGGTTCAGGACGTTGGCATTGGACGGTGCCCACCGATGAGGGCGCGAAGAATTGGTATGTCGTTCTGGACAATCTCGATCATCCAGGTGATGATGATCAAGGCGCACAGGGTGGTAGTATGCTCCAGGTCAGTCTCGACATTTCCTTCCCCTCTCAGAGCTTCTGGACTATTCATGACGGTTTGGTCAATCTGGGCGTCAACAGTCACACGAAACTGGTGGATGAGAATTCCCTAATTCTCGATGAAGGCACACAGATTTCGATTAGTGCGATTCCGATGGCAGGTGACCCTGATATCTTTCTACTCACTGAGAATCAGCGGCTCAGTTACCTCGATGGCAATCCTCCAGAGTTCCGCATTACCGGTGCAGACCTTCTACAGGTCACAAGTGAAGATAGCGTAGTCTGGACCGTCGATTCGACCTACGCAAATCAGCCTCTCTATCTGTACGCCGACAATGAGGATGGACCCACCGGTGGAGGTGACGGTTCAACCGAAGCGAGTTTCACGGTCATCGTTACCCTGATGCCGATTTTGGATGCGACCATCACCAGTGATGCCGTCACGACCCTAGATGTTGGTGAAACTGTGACTGTTTCTGCAAACAGTACCCCCAATCTCACCAATCAAGTCGACACCTCAGCCTATGAGTGGGACTTGGACGATGATGGAACTTTTGAGTTGACACAATCGTGGGCAGAAATCTCTTGGACCGCTGAAGGCACTTTCAACGTCAATCTCCGCATCAATGGGGTCGATGGTCGAACTGACACATCATCAATATCCATCGATGTTGATGACGCAACTGTGCCTACGCCAATCATCAATGGTGGCAACAATATTGTTCGTGGATTTGATGAATCCTTTACAGTAACCAGTTCTTCTTTGGACAATTTTGGAATCGATCGTGAGGAATGGTATGCCGATGAACTCCTAATCCAATCGGATACAGATACTGGCAATTCGTTCACTTACAGTTTCTCTTCAGTTGGAAACCACAGTGTTGACTTGCGGGTTTACGATTCTGCGAATTTGACAGCTTCTTTGTCTATCGTCGTTGTCATTCAGGATCGAACCTCACCAGTGCTAGATCCCATCACTGGACCTAAGGATGTGATGGCTGGAGAAGAGAACACATGGCGCCTCAATGCCACCGACCCGAATTCACCCGGTCTAACATGGAGTTGGGATTTCGATCGTTCCGTCGATATCGATCAGGATGGTGATACGACGAATGATGCTCAGGCAACTGGTGATTTGGTAACTTGGACATTTACCAAGAGCGGTGATTATTCAATCACCTGCACTGTCACCAATGAACAAGGCTTACCATCCACTCGTGAATTGAATGTTCACGTAGAAGCTCAACCTTCCACCAAATCATCGGCGATGACGATGGTGTTTGCGGGTGGTGCCATTTTGTTGTCTCTTGCAGTTATTGCTGGTGGAATTTTCCTATTCCGATCGATGGGGCAAAGACGCGCTCATCAAGAATTGATTGATTTGGAAGATGCTCGCCAGTCCGCAGAGGAAGCCGCAGCGGCTCACCAACCTGAACGAGATGAGCAATTGGCGATGTTCCAGAATCGAGGTGGCGGTGCCTCGAGTGGATTCCAACGAGGCGGAGGTGGCGATGAGATGGCCCAAATTGCTGGTGTGGGGTCTGGATATGGTGCTCAACAAGCGCCAGTTACAGTTCAACCTAGGACCAGTGCTGACGATGACCTGCTTTCGGCTTTCGAAGAACCCGTTCCGACCCCCGTTGCTGAACCCGAACCTGAGCCCACGCCGGACCCGAAACCTACTGGTGTTTCAGCAGAACGCGCTCGCGTTCTTTCAGGTGGTATTCAACTACCGGATGTTTTGAATCAACCTAGTCAACAAACTCCTTCTGTCACCACTCCTGAACCTCAGCCTGCACCTCAGCCTGCACCTCAGCCTGCACCTCAGCCTGCACCTCAG
>JAPYUB010000073.1 GCA_029942125.1 Candidatus Thalassarchaeaceae archaeon
CGCTTCAGTAATCATCGAACCGGGTCCCGTAAATGTCACTTCGCCGGTTGCACCGGGTCCGTACTGACGCTCGCCCTCGACTTCACCATCAGAGGTGGTGATGAGGTAGGCATCTTGTTTTGTTTCATCCCAGATGTTTGAAATGCGTAGGTCCATGTTTGCAAGAGGTTCACCGCCGAAATCAGCGTCACCCTGCCATTCGATGGTGCCGGTGGCACCAGATGCACCAACACTAATCTCCATGTTGAGCACAGCAGCGCCATTTGAGTGACCCTCGTCGCCTGTGATATTGATTGAAGCTTCTCCCAACCAAGTTGACCCAGATACATTTGCAAGAATTCCGGTGATTGGATTGATGCTGCGGTCTTCATTAACATCGGTTACCAAATCGATCGCCCAACCCTGTGCATCTTGAGAACTCGCGGTCGTCAGCGTGTCTCTTGTGTCGACCAAGTTTGATTCGCCCATGAATGCAGAGACGCGGATACGTCCACTGGGTACAGTGATACTGTAATGCCCTTCATCATCGGCTTGTGCTGTTCCGATTGGAATCCAATAGGTTCTAGCATCCGTGTCAGTGGGATCCTCTCCACTGAAAGCATCGCGCTCAATGAGCAACTTGGCATTGGGTACAACACCAATCTCACCGAGTACGACATCACCTTCAAGCGTGGCACCCGAGTAATACTTGAGGACCTTGACGCCGGTGTTTGCAGAAGAGATTGACTGTGCGTTCTCTTCGTTAGCATCGTACCAGTTTGCCAAGACGAAATGACTCATCATAGCACCTGGCAATGGGAAGGCGTAGGTCAAGGGTGTGTCTGGAGTACCATAACCAGTGAAGTGCTGTTTGGGCTGTGCAATTCTACTCAGAGAATCCAAACCGAGTTGTGGACTACCATAGCCAATGTAGGCACGAGCAATCATCGTTTCAAAGAATTCAGGTTGCTGATCTACACGAATGTCAACCAACTGGATGACATCGCCACCACTGCCAGATTGAGTCGCAAGCAAGTCGGCCAAGTAGGCCGCCTCAAACTCGGCACCCGTCATCTCTTGCTCAGGGCGATCTCCGCGCTGCGTGATGTAGACGGACTGAATGTAGTCTTCAGGGTCTAGACCGCTAAGTGTAGTGGGTGCATAGAAAATTCCCGTAGGATTCCCATAGTGCATTCCACTCTCAGCATATTGGTAACCACCGATTGGATACAATCGGTTGTCAACGGCAAAGTAGCGAATGTCATTGTTACGAATTACAGTCTCGCCAGGGCCACCATCGTAGGTTGCCACCTCATACTCGATTGAAGTCAAGCCGTGATACAGGTCTACCAATTCATCCAAACTAAAGACGTGGGTTAGTAGGTCGCGTGCGATTGCGTAGCGAGCATTCTGACGGTGCAGAGACGTCGATACGTCGTTGAAATCATCGTAAAGGTCACTGGTGTACCAGTAATCTCCGATGATGTAGTGCGTGGCTTTACAGGAGAATGCGTTTGGAGCATCGTAGTACTCGTCGCCGGGTGAACGACCGTTGTCATCTATGACGGATTCGCCACCACTTGGACAATTCTCAATCCAGTCAACCTTGCCGTTCTGATTAAATTCGGTCCTGGCCGTGGCGATATCGGGGAATTCCCCAATCAGTTCACGGTCTTCGTAGAGACGGTAGAGTTCTGTAGTGGAACGGGTGCCATCGTCATTCATCATATACCCCTGGGCAACGATGACATCGTCTGCTGAACCAATGACGGTGAACGAACGATCGCGCACGCCTTGACTGTCTGACATCGAGTTGATTGCGACCCATTCATCCCATGTGTCATCAGTCTGTGTTGCAGAGCTCAAGTGGCTCTGCATCACCTGGGAGAATGCACGGGTGAACTGGTTGTCATCTTGGACGCCTTGGTCATCGTTGTACTCTTGGCGCATATCTCCCTCACCAAGGGTGACGATGAACAGGGCAATGGTGTCGGACTCACCGGCAGCGAGCAGCATGTTACCAGCAGCAGGAATTCCAGACTGGAAGTTGTCCGCTACGGTTGGATGTTGACCCTGAGCCAATGCTTGGAATCCATAATCCCACCATGATACGAATGCCGGGCGTTCCGAGAACGATACATCAGAATCTTGATGCTGGAGCCAATCATAGGCTTGATTCCACGAACGGCCATTGAAACCGGGTCCGAATGTACCCATGTACCAACATTCACCTTGACAGGTGGCCCTCTCGTCCTCCTCTTGATTTATCCCAAAATCAGAGTATGGGGATGAATCGAGCATAGACCAACCAAAGAGTTCGGCGCGCATGGCATCGGGCATTAGATCGTGAATGACATCATCGACCTGCTTCTCGGCAACCTCTCCACGAGGAATGCCAGAATCTATTCCATACACAGCGTGTTGGCTGAACAAAAGAAGCAAAACCAAAGCGATTGCGGGGACACCGGGGTGTTTTCGACCAGCACGAATTGTTGCACTGAAACGCGCTTGAGATCCTGTAATGCCCATACGCCGCCATGATTTGGCGAATTCCTTGACACCACTGAATCGCCAAAGTCCGACGATAGCAGCGGAACCCATGATGGCCATCACTGGTGTTGCATTGAACATGAATCGGCCAGCGGACCATGCCATGTATGAGGCCATTAGAATCCATACTGAGAGAACAAGATGAGTTTGTTCACGTGTGCGTAATCCTCGCCATAATGCAATGACGCCCATACCTAGTGCAAGCATGAATACCAGTGGACCAAAGTTAGCGAACAGTTGTCCTCGACTTGGCGCCTGTGCCTCAGCAATTGTGCCGAACACCTTGTTCTTGGAGAAGTAGAACCCACCTGTGGTGAGAACGTCCCATCCATTCGAGATGTCCAATAGTTGCAGAATGTACAACGAACCCAACAGAGCCGTGGTAATCCCCGAGCCCACAATGATGACCATCAGCCATGGCTTGTCACGGAATGCAGTGACGACCCAGCCATTGATGACCGTGAAAGCGACGATGTAGAACAACGGCTGGAAACCGCTTGCGTCCCAAATCAAGTTCAGTTGCATGTTGCCGTAGAATGGCAGAGGCAACAGGAAGGTTGTCAGCATCATGACGGTTATGGCTGCTGTCAGCGGCATACTGTCTCTGCGACGGAACAAATTGAGGGCCGTTTGCATGAAGAATGCTGCATAGATGATGGCAAGACCATAGACGAATCCTTTCCATCCGAGTGCAACTGTTGCAAACGAGACACCGGCAAGAATGGCTTGTGCCATTGCCGCAGGGTGTTGTTTGAATGCAGCCCGAATACCCTTGACCAAATGCAATGGGTTCCAATCTGAATCTTCAAGCAACTTGTCACTGCCAATAGAATCGACGGCGCATAGCCAGAAATAAAACCCTAGTGACATGAACAGAATCACAAACGCATCGTGGTCTGCCAGAGCGAATGTGCTGTGACTGACGTGACCAGGCATGAGTGCCATGAGCCATGCACCGATTGCACCAGCTCCAGTACCGAAGAATCGCTTACATGTCGCTGCAATTGGAAGTACGGTCAATGCACCGTAAACAGCAGGCATACCAGCAATGGACCACCAAGCTGCATCGTTGACATCGCCTTCCAAGAAGGGGTCCAATGCAACTCCACCAAGAGCCAATGTCCAACTGAACAAGGGCGGCCGGGGATTGATGGAACCAACTGGGTAGGCACGATCCATATCGATGACGAAGTGACTGTTCTGTGCAAGGATGTAGTCAATGGCGCGCTTCATGTACCAAGGGTCAGAACCCCCTGTCATGTCCCATTCACCAGTTCCTGAGGCGTTCATTGCAGGAATGACGTTCCACATTACGCGAACAGCCAGAGCGGTGAGGAGTGCCCCCGAGATGGTGATGCCATACCAGTGCTTGTTCCACCAAAGTCGCGCTTGACCATGATCACGGCGTTCAGGGCCACTCAAGAGACGACCCGTGAATCCGAAATACAGAATTCCAGCGTTGAGCCAGAAGAAGATGGCGAACCACGACAAACCACCAAGGCTTCCGTTGAGGAAGTTAATACCATCTAGTCCGAATATACCTGCGTCCTGCCAATTACCAATACTGTACAGAATCCAATTGATTCCGAGAAAGAGACCCAAAGTGCGCCAGTGCTCTCCCCAGCAGAATGCCACGAACATGGCAATAAGACCAGTAAACAAAGCCCAGAAAAAGCCGACGTTCTCTGCAAGGAAGACGCTGTCCGGGTTGTCAAGGGTCGTCAGGTGCCACAGGCTAAACGCGTGTGCACCAATCCAAGTGATTAGACCCACGTACAGAGGAATGTATTCTTTTGCAACACTCTCTGGAAGAGCATTGAACCACGAACCGTGGCCACCCTCTTGCAAACGACCCCGTAGAGCCAGAGCAATCACAACACTGGATAGAATAGAAATAATCCACCAAGTGAAGAAGAGGTAACCGGTCACAGCACGATCGACATCGAGAATGTCGTAGTATCCCTGGACACCTAGAGTACCCTCGGCACCCCATGCATGACCTCCTGCAGCGACCTGAATCGCATAGATGAATCCAGCAACGACACCAACGACAATGAGTTCTTCTTCGTGACGACGAGCGCGATCAAAGAGGTGAACACCAATCGCCATCATGACGAAACCGAGGCCCAGCAAAGCTGCGCCATCGTAGTAATGCAACAAACCGACGGCACCAATCACCACCGCAAATCCGAGAGAAACGAGAGAGGGACGAGTTCCAACGGGTTCGAAGATGATGCGAGGTGCTTTGCCGAGAAGACCACCAGCTAACAACACGGTGGTGATCATCAGCAATGTGTTCCAATTGCTGTCATCATAATCGACGGTGTCCCAGGTGGCTGCAATCATCATGGCCAGCATGATGGCAATCGTCACCGGGATGGCAAGAAGCCCATACAGGGGTACTTGCGTCGACGCAGTTCCGTTTTCGTTTTCCATTTTCATTTCCCCTCTCTGGGTATCTGACAGCACATATGCTACGCCATCAGCGACGCCGCGACTTGAGGGCTCGTTATAACCCCTCCTTACGCGCTCGCGCGAAGGGTGTGGCTCAGTGTACCGAATAGGACTCTCGTTCAAAGTGCCCTATGGCCGATATCACGGCGAAAATGAGCACCTTCAAGTTCCACTTCTGACAACTTCTGATAGGCAAGTTCTCTGGCTTCTGAAAGAGATGAGGCAATCCCTGTGGCAGCCAATACGCGACCGCCAGTCGAAATCAAATCTCCTTCAGAGGTACCAGTACCAGCGTGATGGATGAAGGCGCGGCCCACAGAATCGGTGTAATCAGAAAGGTCACCAGTTATGTAGCGTCCCTTCACAGGTGGGCCCGGATATCCTTCAGCAGCGAGTACCACCGTCATCGCATGATTGCTAGAAAAGGTCGGCATCGATTCGGACAAACGGCCCTCGGCAACCGCCAGTAGAAGTTCGCACAAATCGCTGGAGATGAGAGGGACTGTTACCTGGGTCTCAGGATCCCCAAATCGAACATTGTATTCCACCACAGATGGAGCGCCTTCGTCATCAATCATCAGACCGACGTAGAGACATCCACGATAGGGCGTCTCCAGTGATGAAAGGTGGGCGTGCATTGGTTCGACAATTTCGGAAATGGCTCGCTCTCGTACAGCCTCTGTCGCGACAGGTGCTGGTGCATAGGCGCCCATGCCCCCAGTATTCAGGCCAACATCGCCCTCTCCGACGCGCTTGTGATCCTGACTGCAAGGAAGAGCCACAAAACCAGATTCATCCATCATCACCAGCATGCTTGCTTCCTCGCCAACGAGGAATTCTTCCAACAGAACCATGCCGTCCGATTCTATCGAGGTGCGAATGAAATCTAACGCTTCGCCTCGGTCCTCGGTCACGACAACACCCTTGCCCCCAGCCAATACATCACGTTTGACCACCCAAGGTGGCCCCCAATGATCGACAGCTGCATCGAGATTAGTTTGTGAGGTCAAATGCTGCACACCAGCGGTCGGGATGTTCAGTTTGAGCATCATTTGCTTGGCGAAATCCTTGCTTCCTTCAAGCATCGCACCATCTGCATGAGGGCCAAAACTCGGTATGCCAACAGCCCGCAGTGCATCGGATAAGCCACCCACCAATGGTACTTCAGGTCCGACCACAACAAGATCTGCCCCCAGTGACTGAGCTAATTCGACTTGACTACTCACATCTGAGGCAGAGACGTTGTGATTGACGGCAATATTTGCAGTACCAGCATTGCCTGGAGCAACATGGACGGCGTCGACGGATTCACTCTCCAGAAGGCCAATCGCCAACGCATGTTCTCGACCACCGCCACCGACGACCAGAACGGTTCGTCCCATGGTGCCTGTGCGGAGGTTTCAGCACATGAAGAGTCCCATCAGTACGGGACTTCCTTCAAGCCGACCCAGTAACCAAACACATTGGTCAACCGATGAATGACGGGAGTGAGGACCAATAGGCCCAACATCGGGCCAATCAAGTCAGAATTCCCAACAAGTGTGTGAGGGAACAATAGCAAACCCATCGCAAATGTACAAATCGCAAATGGGAGGGTGTCGAGCAAGGGTGCTTGTGAACTCTCTGAGCCCTCACGCTTTTTCCCCATTCTTCGCTTGATGAAGGAGCCAGCGCAATCACCAATCATGCAACCCAAGCCCAAGAAAGCGCCGACAATGAATGCGGTACCCCATTCGCCGCCAATCCAAAACCAATCGCCGGGAGCAGCCCAAATCAACGGATCAAGGAAAACGCCCTCAGTGACAATATGGTTCTCCCCAGCCCAATGGGTGAACATACACAGCAACCCGGCGCCAAGGATTGCTCCCATGAGGCCATTCCACGTTTTTCCATCACCTAGAATTCGGTGACCATCGGATAATTGGCGACCGCCATCGATGGGGCGCGGTTCGATTCCAGTCATTTCAGGAATCCATTTTCCACCGAGCATCGCTGCAGTGTTGGCAAGGTATCCGGGTAGATAGAGCCACAGCACAAGCAAGGGGCCACTCCAGAAACTCATCGTTTCGCCGAGCGAGGGAGAAATGGTGAGGGAAACGCCTGACACGTAACAAGACAAAAAGCGGCGGCTTAGAATTGTACGCACGGCGGCGCATCCTTCATGACCTCAATGCGACACCACCCAATCATGAGAACCGGGCGCACACTTGCTCTACTGCTTGCAACCTCGATGCTGATCTGTATGATTCCATTTTCAAATGCAGGGTCTGCACCAACCAATGGTGGAATTTACGATGTCTCTACGGACGAAACATGGAACATAGGATCAGAACTTGACGCCATTGTCACGGTCGAGGCAGGGGCCACACTGACCATTGCCACGGATTACACTCTACCCGCGGGAGCAAGCATCACGGTTGCGCAAGGTGGGACATTGCGAATCGAGGATGGATCCTTGACCGGAGGAGATTTTGCTCAAGCGGTTCGAATGACACCGAATGTACAGACCAGTCTGATGGCTCATTCAGGTGTTGCCAATGGTAATTTCTCGCTGCGAATCGTAGCAGCGAATGGATTCAATATGTCCGGTTGGGCTGTTGCTTGGGATAACATTCCTGCGCAAGATATGACGGGAGACGTACACACAATCAATTTCTCGGCACCAAAGGATGACTTCCGATTGAATTTTACATTGAACCCTGGTAGTTTCGCCGATCTTGTCATCGATCGAATCGAAATCATAGAAGAAAGTACAATTACATCCACACCCGCATATCTTTCTGAACCCATAAATTGCTTTGTCGCAGCTGAATTGGGCACCTCGTTCCCACTAACCATTGAGGGGACGGCACATATCGAAAACAGTGCAATCACTGGTGCTGAAGTTATGATTTCAGGGGCCGTGACGAGTATTGATTCGGATTTCAAAGCCAGTGGACCTCTCAACGTCCAAGGTGAAGGAAGTAGCTTGTCAATGCAAGGTGGTTCGGTCTCCCTATCAAGTACGGATCACGATGTAAATCTTGACGGCGTGGCTAGCCTGTCTTGGATTGGAACAACGGGTACAGGCGACCTGATTGACCGATGGGAACGCAATATCGCTGAGCAAGAAATTCACATCCCAATAGGAGACACATGCACCGGTGGATACTGTGTTGAATACACGATTCATGACGTCGGTCCAAATGGAGGAACGGTGCAACGAAACAATGTCGAAGGTGTTGCATTGGTTCCCGCTCGAACCGTAGAAATCGGTTGGTCGGATGGAACGGTGTGGGCTGAAAATGCAACCATCGAAGTCACCAATTTCCGCACTGCATGGAATCAGGGTTCGACAATGGAATCATGGAGTCAATCAACGTTCGTCCCACTACCATGGGATGTTGCAAGTATTGAGATCCTGCCTTACCTTAGTCACCCTATCATTTCGGTTGATTCAGTCAACATTCCTGATGAGACGGGGAAAATAGGTAGATCGATATCCGTCGAAATTACCGCTACAAATTCAGGTGATGATGCAGCGGCGATTTTCATTCGATGCAATATCGCTGGCACTGAATCCTATGCCGACATGACGCCAGTGTATTCGGCCATGCTGCTTGATGCGGGTGAGACCGAGACGTTGAATGCAAACTGGACCTATGGTACTGGAGGAGATGCGGGTTTGGATTGTTACGTGGAAATACCGACACAATTCATCGATTCAACGCCCTTCATCAGCAATGGAGCCGCGAACAGTACACGTGACGGAAGTGATGCAACGGTGTCTTGGAGTGCAGCGGATGAGGAGTCAGGT
>JAPYUB010000074.1 GCA_029942125.1 Candidatus Thalassarchaeaceae archaeon
AAACCCTATGCGTAATCAGACAGAGTTGAAAGTGCAAGTAAAGGAATTCCAGCCGCTTCAAATGCCTCTTTTCCACCTTCTTCACGATCAACAATGCAGATACAAGCGATCACATCACATCCAATCGCACGTAAACGCCCGGCCGCTTTCAGAGCTGAACCACCTGTTGTTGTTACATCTTCGAGAATAACGACGCGATCACCATCTTTGATTGTGCTTCCTTCGATGCCGGGGGGGTTTCCCGTTTTGCGACCCCCTCTGCCTTTGGGTTCCTTCCGCATGATGAATCCACGAAGTGTGCTACCCACGCCTGCCTTAGCGATGGCGATGCCAGTGAGTGGGACTGCACCCAACTCAAGCCCGCCGACTACATCTACACCCCCTTCAATTTCACTGATTGTATCATGGATTAGAACGCCCAACAGATGTGCTGATTCAGGGTCACACATCACCGGCTTGGTATCAAAGAAATGACGACTGGTTCGTCCTGAGGCGAGAGTGAATTCTTCAGTATCGGCGCGAAGATATGCGAGGGTACGAACTTTCTCAATGAGTCTCGCTCGAGCGTCGTCGATTCCAGTGCTCTCTCCCATCCTTCTCCCCGCTGTGCGTCGTTGCTGACCTTCCATGAACCTTCGCCGAGTATGAATACACTTCCTATGGAAGTGGTTTGCTTTCCACCCAATGCTTTAGGGCGTTCGACAATCCTTAACCGATGTTCGCGCGGAGGGATTAGATGTCTGAGGGTGGAGTTAACCGGCCAATCGCCCCAATGGACACCGATCGTCTAGAGAAAGAGATGGAAGCCTATCAGAACAATTTGGATGCAGGATGTGAGGCCATCTACCAACTTGCTGGAGAGGCTCGAGCCAAAGGTTTCGATTTAGCTGATGTAGTTGAGATACCCCGTGTCATCGATCTTGCCGACCGGGCTGAAAAGTTGCTTGAAGACCATCTCAAAACTGAGGGGTGGGCTGAACCCATTCCAATTGCGGAAAATATCCGAACATCTCTGGCTGAGAAGGAAGAACGTGAAGACGCGGCTATCGATATGGCTGTCCATGTAGCCATGCAGATGCACGATCGAACTGCAAATGTCGAAAAGAGCATTGACACAGGTCTTCGGGTCGGCCTTGCGATTCTGACTGAAGCAGTTCTTGTCGCCCCTTTGGCTGGTATTGGAAAAGTTCGTGTTCTCAACAATCTGGATGGTACGCGATTCGTTTCCATCGACTTCTGTGGCCCGATTCGAGCCGCTGGAGGTACCGCTCAGGCGCTCGCTGTCCTCATCGCAGACATGATTCGTCGGGCGCTCAAACTCGACAAGTATGAACCTACAATGCCCGAAGTAGAGAGAGTCAAGGAAGAATTCGGGCTCTATCGAGGGGGGCTGCAATACAAACCATCACCCGAGGAGATTGAGATGATTGTCAAGGCCTGCCCAATCATGATCAACGGAGAACAAACAGAAAAAGTCGAGTGTTCCGGGTATCGCGATGTTCGCAATATCGACGGTGGCCGTATTCGTGGCGGTGTGATGCTGGTCATCGGAGAAGGTCTTTGTCTGAAGGCGGCAAAAATTCAGAAGCACACTGAGAGATTGGAAATTCCGGGTTGGGAATTCATCTCGACCTTTGCCTCCAGGGGGAGTGATGATAAGGACAAGGGATCCTCCAAGCGACGTAAAATCAAAACTAACAATATATTCATGCGTGATATCATTGCCGGGCGTCCAGTCTTCGGTGAGCCGAACACCCCCGGTGGATTTCGCCTTCGATACGGCCGGCCACGTACCTCTGGCTTGGGTGCAGCCGGTGTTCATCCCGCGTCGATGCATGCAATGGGGGATTTCCTTGCTGTGGGCACTCAGATGAAGATTGAGCGCCCCGGAAAAGCCTGTGCTGTGGTTCCCTGTGATGATTTAGAAGGACCGACCGTATTGCTGAACAACGGCCGTTATGGCCGGGTTCAGTCAGTAGAAACTTGGTCTCGATTGAAAGAGGATGTGCATTCTATCTGGGACAATGGGGAATTGATGATTGGATATGGTGAATTCGCTGAGAATAACAAGCCTCTGGTCCCTTCAGGTTACGTCTCTGACTGGTTTGCAAGTGATTTATTGGAGGCCTTGAATTCAGAAGAAAAGGTTGAGAAATTCGCTGAACTTCTCAGCGTTTCCCGTCGACGATTGCCTGATGGATTGCCTGTGAGTGGGTCCATAGATGCCTCGTCAGACGAGCTTGAAAATCATCGTCGACAACGCGTCTGGCACCAACGTCTGAGAACAATGACTCTCGATTGGGATGTAATTGTCGAAATTTCCAAGAATTTTCTGACAGCCATTCCACCTCCGTGGAATCTATGGTGGAATGATTTACCTCTTGAATTCGTTACACCCCTCATCGACACATTGCTGACTGCCGTCATTGAACCCGCCACTCACCCCGAAGATAATCTGGCAATGGAACCTCATCCGGATCGTGACTGGATGCGGTTGCAAGGGGTAGTGGAAAATTGGGAACCTGTCGACCACACCCCTGTTAAACTGCCCAACAAAAATCAGACTCGGTCGGCGAAATCTGGCACCAGAAATACGATTCCTGACAAGATGCCAGGCCAAATCCGCTCGCTTCCTGACTCAGTTTTGGGGTCTTGGCCCAATGGTATTCATCACGATGAACATGGTTTGATTAAATCCGCATTGATGGTTCTCGGTGTTCCACATATGCATGATGGTACAGATCTTCTTATCATGCATGGTTGGCAGCCCCTCATCGAAGGTCTTGGTCTACATATTGCAACTAATGAATCCATGAGACCTGAGATTCGAGTTGACGCCAAAGCTCATCTTGAATCTCGTCTGAATCAACTTGTGAAGGCGCAGGAAACCTGCCGTTCTGAGATTGTTCGTAAAGAGGTCCTTGAACAACAACGCGCAGTCCTGCGAATCAGTGCTGAAACAGCAGCACGTCAGCGAAGTGCGTCGATTGCAGTGACCGAGAGTGAAGGTCGTAAAGCCGCAGAGGAAATTGTCGACAATGGTCCAGAAGATTCACTCGCACTCAAAACCGCTGAGGCTTTGCTTGATGAACACGATGTCGATGGGGCGTTGTGGTTGGTCAGAAAGTGCAGTAGCCTCCGCTGGGTACCCGCAGCTCCGTGCCGAATCGGTTGTCGAATGGGGCGGCCAGAAAAGGCTGCACCTAGGGAAATCAAGGGATGGGGACACTGTATTTTCCCTATTGGAAATGAGGGCGGCCCACAGAGATTGATTACGGAAGCGGCGAACAAAGGAACCATTCTTGTAACCATGGGAATCAGGGAATGTACGAAATGCGGACAACGATCACCGTTCACAATTTGCCATCACCGATTGATTCCCGAAGACCCCACTGAATGTGGTGGGCGGACCCAACCGATTGAGGGGGGTAAACCGTCGAATGGCCACCGAAAAGGAATCAATCAGTCTGTGAATATTTCTAATCTCCTTGAAACAAAGCGGATTAAGTTGGGATTGGACCGCATTCCTAAGAAATTCAAGGGCGTCAAAGCGTTGACTTCATTTGAGCGATTTCCAGAACCGTTGGAAAAGGGAATTCTACGGGCCAAACACCAACTCCCCGCTTTCAAAGCAGGCACGATTCGTTTCGATATGATTGATGTCCCAATCACCCATTTCAAGCCAAGAGACATCGGCACTAGCGTCAATCGGTTGAATGAATTAGGTTACACACATGATATCGATGGGCTTCCTCTATCCAAGGATGATCAGATTCTCGAATTGTATCCTCAAGATTTCATCCCCAGTCGAAGGGCGGAAGATTATCTGCTCCGGGCTTCCACCTTTGTCGATGAATTGCTGGAACGATTCTACGGCATGGATCCATTCTACAATGTCGAGACCTCCGAAGATTTGGTCGGCCACCTCTGTGTTGGTCTTGCCCCACACACATCAGGTGGTGTGTTGACACGAATCATCGGTTGGTCGAATGCAAGTGCTGGTTATGGCCATACATTGTATCATGCTGCAAAGCGACGCAATTGTGATGGTGATGAAGATGCGTTGATTTTACTTCTCGATTGCTTGCTCAATTTCAGCAAAGTCCTACTCCCCAGCAATCGTGGTGGCAAGATGGATGCCCCTCTCACGCTCTCAACTCGACTCAATCCAGAGGAACTAGACAAGGAAGCGTTGAACGTTGATACATCTTGGTGGTATCATCGTGGTTTCTATGAAGCAACTCAAGACCAACCCATTCCAAACGAATTGTCCAACCAAATGGACATTGTAGACCGGCGCAAGGGATCGATAGGTGCCCAGCGCGGCTATGGATTCACTCATGATGCGCAATTCATCGATTCAGGGCCCGTGAATTCATCCTACAAGACGCTTGAAACCATGATTGATAAGATGAATGCTCAACTTCTCATCGGACAACAATTGCGAGGTGTCGATGTTCGAAACGTCGCCCGTGGAGTTGTAGAATCTCATTTCCTACCAGATCTTCGTGGTAATCTCCGCGCATTTGCCACTCAGAAAAATCGTTGTGTACGCTGTGGCGAATCATATCGTCGAATGCCGTTGTCTGGGAAATGCATCAAAACACCCGATCAATCACGAGGCAATCAAGGAATGCGTTCAGGCATTGATTTCGCACGAGGAGAAACCCATCATTGCGGTGGCAATCTTGTATTGACCGTCAGTGAGGGCTCGGTTCGCAAATACATCAACGTGATGCAGCACGTTATCGAGCACTACGAAGTTGACTTGTATACTCGACAACGCGTTGACGGTTTGATCAAAAGTACAGATTCGTTGTTCAAGAATGACCGTGTAACTGTCTTCACTCTTGATGATTTCATCAGCGGTTAGCGCTTCCGTTTCTTTTCATTCTCATTACCACTGAGTCTACGCCACAAATCTCCAACTGTACGAATGCTGCGATCCTCTTTCACTGCCCCCGTCAATCCCTCAGTGGTCCCTGGGCCCAATTCATCATCTTGATCAATCTCATCATCGTCGACAAAGGCATCCGTATCTCCATCGACTTCAACAGATTGTGCAGCGAATTGCTCACGCATACGTCGACGTTGCATCTCCATGCTCTCGTCGGCCTCATGTTCTTGTAATCCAACCAGATCCCCGACTTCAACAGCCTCACCTCCAGCCATTGAGTGAGAGAGTTGTTCCCATTCCTCTTTTTGTCGGAGTTTATGCAATGGCATGTTTCGAATTAGAGCTTCTCGACGCCTGCGAATGATGCCTCGTATGGCTCGATCAGCAATACCCAAAAATAATCCTAGAAGATTGGCCGCAACGAATCCCTCAATTCGAAATGGTTCCCATAGATGCATCCCCAATTCCATTTCAGCACTCAGATTTCTCGAGGGGTAAAGATCTGCATCTTCACCTTGGACAACCGTGGTGTAAAACGAATGTTTTCCGGGCGTTAAAGAAAATGTGAAATTCGGACAATTATCAGTTGAATTCCCTTCCCAAACAATAGAATTCTCACCGTCAGGTGTCTCGTGCTGGATTCGAACCCAAACCACTGGAACCGTCGAATTTTTTGGTTGGAAATCACACGATAAGTCGACAGGTATATCTCTGTCCATCTTCATCATATTCGGAACATTGAGGACGTAATTACCGTTGATTTCTCGGCCATGTTCGTTGACTTCATTGACAGCAATTGCTTGCGATGCCTGAAGCCAAATGAGATTCAATAGAAGCCAAGTGACCAGAGTTGCAATGAACCGAGTCCGTGCATTCTTCTTCTTCTCGTTCATCTTCTTTTTCTTCTTGCCTTCGAGGTTTGATTCGCGCGACATTGCCTCATGGACCAAGTTCACAAATTCACCCCCGCAATCTCTAGGACACGGCTCATCCACTCTAATTTACGCATCTTTCGTTCAGGTTGGGTGGCGCCTGTCCAACGCCCGATGATGTCGGTTCGAAATCCCCTAAGGGTGATTTGGTTTGGCAAGACATTCATAGCAAGTCCAAAGCAAACAGCACGATCTCCATCGGTGAAACCACCTGGGTTGTGCATTCCCTGAATGTGTTCTGGAGTTTGATGTGTCAATATGAGTGGCGTTCCGTATAGATGGAGAACATCCAGAAGTTCAGTCCAATTGTCCGTGTTGTCTCCATGTGCATGGAGTATGAAAGGTATTTTTCGTTCTGCAGCTATGGCGAGATGTTCCGGCGCTCCATCTGCATCGCTGACGACGCACAGCAACGCATCCCAAGCAATACCAGAAAATTCGACCTCAGTGAAGACACCCACTGCACCATCGGCCGCAATGATACCATGCCCATCTTGAATTGCTGCTCGTATATCATCGGCCTCAGCGGCGGCTCCAAGTACGGTAACCGGCCTAGAAATCAGTTGTTCCTGCAACCGCAGTAATGTCGTTTGTCGCCCATTATCGTTCCATGAGATATGAGTCCGCGATTTATCTTCACAAGCATCTCGCAATTGCCTTGCTGAAGTAAGATCTGAATCTAGGGCCCATCCAAATTCGTCCCGAATCTCGTCCTGAATTGCAATCAGGTAGGGGAATGAACTGGGGTCCACATTCTTCCGGAGGTATAGAGAGCCTTGAAGAACCCTCGTTCACCGAGTGGACACTCCATGCCGATGCCATTGCAGCCTCCAGCCATCGAGGACCCCGTCGTCTTGGCAAGATATCCATTCCTTCCTCAGGCCAATCCGGCCATCAAGGCACACATGGAGGCCAATGAGATCGACTTGGAATCCCTAATCGACACAGATTGGCTTGATGCCGTTCGCGTGCGCGCTCGTGTACGCCTTGTCGAATCGGTTGTCAGCAAGGACGGAATTGATGCCTCAACATCGGTTGACATTCACACACCGTATGGACAGATGGTCGAATGCCTGTCTTTTCTCTATGCAATGGTCACGGTCTGTGCTTCTTTTGATGAACGATTGTTGGGACGTTGGGCTGAAGGAGAAGCGAGTCGTGCAGATTATCTGTGGGGCCGAATCGAACAACCTGACTCATTTCAACGTCTAGCGGAGACTTATTTGAGTGATATTCGTAAAGGGGAAGATGGAAATTGGGAAGTTCCGATGATTGATTTCATAGAAATATGTCCAAAGATCAGTGGTTCTTACTGGCGATTGCCTAACAGACCGGTTCACAATGGTTGGGTGACTCTTTCACCTGCATCATCAGAGAACAGTCAAGAGAGGCTCTCGCGACTTCTGAAAGAGCGAATTCGAATACAACTCATCGAAAAATGTCGGGCACGGATGGAACTAATGGATGAGGCATTTGCTGGTCGGATGGCCGAGGAAGTAGGACGAATCGTTGGTCTTCTACAACATCAAGCGACAACTGAGGTTTCCTTCACTTCCGCAGATGAAGGGGATTGGCCACCGTGTATGCGCGAAATTACAACACAACTTGCACAGTCAGTCAACATCAATCATGTAGGACGCGTATTTCTGGCCAGTATGTCAAGAGTCATTGGACTCTCAGTCGATGAAGCACAGGCATTTTTCGTCAATGCTCCTGATTATTCAGCCGATACAACCCGTTATCAATTGACTCACGTCTATGAGCATGAATACACGCCTGCGGGCTGTCCTAAATTGCAGATTAACGCCTGTTGCCCTATTTCACGCGGTGATGCAAAGTCGGATTTATGCAACAGAGAATGGATGAATCATCCATTGAAATATCTCCGTGCTCGACAGCGTGCGAAACACCGAGAAGAGCAAGCAACGCCACCAAAGGAAGAGTCTCAGACGCCCCAGTAACGCCCAGTATCCTGTTTTGATTCCCATGAACGCACAGCGGTGCGTACAGCCCAGAATACAAACAATGCAAGCAGGGTCTGTCCCCAGTCATTCATGATGGTGGTCACGTCATACTCGTATCCACCCCCATCTGTGATTCGAATAGCAACACGAAGCGCCGCTGTGGACATCGTCCAAAGCACAGCACCGAATGCGATAATCAGAACTGATCGGCCACTGAAGTTGCCTTTTTTCCATTTTAATACCATCAATGACAGTGCGAAAGCGAGGGCTCCAAGAACAATCCAAGTGAGTGATTTTTGTAACACAGTCAATCCCATCAGAAGGTTGCTACCCCCTCCATCGAACTCGCCAAACGTGTCATATCCTTCAACAACGGCGAGCAAGATTGCTACACCGGTGACGGCCCACAACAATGAAGATAGGATTGCGGCATCAGCTGATTCCCGCATATCTCGCATCAATCTCTCTAGGCGATCTTCTGCACCCAATCCCTTGAACAATAGATAGACACCGACAAGCAATGGCATTGCACCCAATATCACAATCCCATTTGGAAGAATCATGCCCAGCCCCAAAATTATCATGAAGACGGCGATTGGGACCAAAAGTCTTGCTCGCCATCGCGGATCTTCAATTGCCTTGGCGATGTAGTAGTATGTTCCCTCAATACCCTTTGATTGACGAACAATGATTTTCTCGACATGATCGATGGATAGTCGGCTTGATAGAATCGGTAGGACGGATTCATC
>JAPYUB010000075.1 GCA_029942125.1 Candidatus Thalassarchaeaceae archaeon
GCCAGTACCAGTTCATTCCTCATCGTCGCGGTGCCACTCGCCGTTTTCCCTGCGATATTAATCATCGGTCAAGTATTCAAAGGCAAAGATTTGTGGAAACACCAACTGAAAGAGGGTGGAATCGTTGCTCTGGCAGCACTGGCCATCACATTGGCATTGACAATTTGGCTCATTGTAGAATTCTTTGCACATCACGCACACTTCGATGAACAGGGGACAATTTTCGATTGGATTACCTTTGACATTCTCCTTGAAGACAAAGCCCTGACGGAATCCGTATTCAGTTTCGGTATCTGGATTGACAGTGTCTCTCTGACGGTGTTGTTCGTTGCCACCTTCCTGTGTTTCCTCATCTGCTGGTTCGCAATCGGTTACATGACCACAGATTCCATCAACGACGATCGAAATCATCGATTCTTCGCCGAATTCTTGCTATTCAGCATGGGTATGTTTGGAATGGTTCTGGCGGACAGCTTCCTCTGGTTATTCATCTTCTGGGAAATCATGGGACTCTGTTCATATCTGTTGATTGGATTCTATTGGGAAAAGCCCAGTGCTGCAGCCGCTGCGAAGAAGGCATTCCTCACCACTCGTGTGGGTGACGTTTTCCTGATGATAGGTTTGTTCATGCTCTACGATTTGTACCACAGCCTTGAGTTCGCCGTCATCTTTGGTGACCCGACTCTGGGAGGCGCTGTTCACGGAGTCGATCTCCAATGGCCTCTCTTCTTCATGTTCATCGGTTGTGTTGGAAAGTCAGCTCAGTTCCCACTCCACGTCTGGCTGCCAGACGCGATGGAAGGCCCGACCCCCGTATCCGCCCTTATCCACGCGGCAACGATGGTGAACGCCGGACTCTATCTGGTGGCCCGTATGTTCCCTCTATTCAGTGAGCATCATTTCGAAGGTGATCTTTCAGATCTTGCGATGTTAATTGTATGGATTGGTGGAATCACAGCATGTATGGCTGCGTTCATTGCCTTCGTCGCCAACGACATCAAACGCGTTCTCGCATATTCGACAATGAGTCAACTGGCCTACATCTTCACAGGACTGGGTGCGGCTTGTTGGTTTGCAAATGAAGGTCATCACCATTTGGCAACGGTTGCTTTTGGTGCGGCCCTATTCCATCTATTCAATCACGCCATGGCCAAGGGAATGCTGTTCATGGCCTCTGGTTCAGTAATCCATGAGATGCACCACGCGCACGACCATGTACACTTGTACGATGATGATGACGACCACGATTTCGATCCACAAGATATGCGAAACATGGGTGGCTTGGCTAGCAAACTCCCCGTTACCAGCACTGCGATGATGTTGGGTTCAATGTCGATTATCGGCATCCCCCTCATCGGTGGATTCTGGTCCAAGGAAGGTATCATTGGGCAAGCATGGAATGTTTACCTACACGGCGGTGAGATGATTCTTTTCCCCGCATTGTTGGTTCTAGCGACCGCTGGAATGACCGGTTTCTACATGTCGAGAATGTGGTTCATGACCTTCGCCGGTAAGCCGAAGACAGAGGCTGCCAAACACGTTCATGAGGATACACCGTGGATCAAGACACCTCTGGTCACCCTCTCTTTGGTGACCGCATTCGGAGGAATACTTCTGGCTTTGTACGGCTTCCAGCATTTCCTCGGAGAAGACCCGGAAACGGCCCATCTCTCCTCGCATGGCTTACTCTACACCCTTAGGCATGCCTTCTTGCCTGAGGAGATGACGTTGAAACTTGTTGGATGGACCGCCATCCTTCTCTCTGCGGGCTTGGGACCATTCATCGCTGCTCGTATGCACGGCGGTCGCCTTGATGATGGTGAGGGTGCCACACCGATGGTTGCCTGGTTGGTTGATCTTTCTGGAAGCGTGGGTAGAACCGATGTGGGTGAACTCGCTGAAGGTGGCTTCGCACAAGCACTCCACAACCGCCTCTACATCGATGATTTCTATGAATATTTGATTGCGAAGACGATTATCCCATTGGCGAAGATTTCCGCATGGATTGACAAGAATTGGGTGGATGGTGTCATCAAAGGAATCGAATCTGGTAGCCAATCGACAAGTACCTGGTTGCGTCAATTCACGACTGGACGTGCAAGTGACTACCTGCTCATGGCCGCAGTTGGCATGCTGGCTATCGTTGGAATACTATGGGGGGTGGTGTGAATGGAGATTACAGAAATGATCACATTTCTTGGCAATCCGTTAACCGTACTAACGCTACTGCCAATCACTGGCGGACTCCTGCTGATGCTCGTTCATTGGATGGCTGATGATGAGAAGCGCGAGATGTTGGCCAACCCGATTCGCTTCGTCAATCTTGGTATTGCCCTGTTGATGTTGCTTATGGCGACCCTCATCGGCCTTGAGGAAACCTTTGGATTGGCGTGGGGAGAATACCTGTATCAGAACTGCGAAATCGGTGCTGTGAGTACCGGTTCCTGCACTTTGATCAGCAGCATCGGGGTCTCATGGCACGTCGGCATCGACGCGCTATCATTCCCGATGGTTTGGTTGACCACACTGTTGATTCCGATTACCATGGTTGTCGAGTGGGAGACCAAGAAAGATGGTCCTGATAGAGCCTACTTCCATAGCCTCATCCTGATGATGGAAGGTGCGCTAATCGGTGTATTCGTTAGCCTCGATTTGTTTGTCTTCTACGTCTTCTGGGAATTGACTTTGATTCCGATGTTCTTCCTCATCTTGTTGTGGGGTGGAAGTGATCGTCGATACGCAGCTCAGAAGTTCTTCATTTACACCTTCACGGCCAGCGTCTTCATGCTCGCAGGCATCCTTGTGATGTACTTCAACAATGATGCAAGTTGGGTTGGCAACATCACAGGAAAATCGTTTGATTTCATTCTGATGGAAACCAGTACTAACTTCATCGCATCCGAGGGATTGCGCAGTGTTGTTTTCCTATTGATGCTAATTGGATTTGCGACTAAAATGCCGAGTGTACCTGTTCATACTTGGTTACCTGACGCCCACGTCGAGGCCCCCACTGCCGGCTCGATGTTGCTTGCTGGCGTCATGCTAAAGATGGGTGCATACGGCTTCCTTCGCCTCGGTGTGACGCTCTTCCCTGATCAGGTCATACAATTCCAGACATTGCTCCTCGTTCTCGGTATGGTCAGCCTCGTCTATGGCGCCGTCGTCTGCCTCGGGCAGATTAACCTCAAGCGCATGGTCGCTTACTCTTCAGTGAGCCACATGGGTCTCATTTTCCTCGGTGTGGCCACTCTTCAGCCACTTGGAATCGCCGGCGCCATCTTCATGATGTTCGCGCACGGAATCATCAGCCCCCTCTTGTTCGCAGTCTGTGGTTCATTCAAGCATCATTATCATACGCTGGAGATTGATTCCATGCGTGGTTTGGCCCATCACAGTCCATGGATGGGCGCCCACATGATGGTCGGGTGGATGGGCAGCCTCGGTCTGCCTCTGATGGCTGGCTTCGTTGCTGAGGTTGCAATCCTCATAGCCTTCTACATGACCTTTGGTTGGTGGGTCGTTCTACCCGCTCTAACACTCATTATCACCGCTGCTTACTATTTGTGGAGTATGCAGCGCACAATCTTCGAAGGCGGTGGCGATGTTCAACTTCCACCGACGATGCGTGATGAAGAACCTCGTGACATCACATGGCACGAGAACACCGGCATGCTCATTTTGGGCGCTCTCGCTGTAATCTACGGTATTTATCCCGACTTCTTCGGTATGTTCGAGATGATGTCTAATTGGGCTTCTCTATTGGTCGAGAACGTCATTTATCCACCTGAGGTGAATCCATGAACTTAGGCACGCTATTCAGCGGCCCTGACATGGCCACGATGCTCATGCCCGAGTGGATTCTTCTGCTCGGCATCGTGGCGATGATTCTCGTACCAAATCTGGGCAATGCGACCTTCCGTCTACCAATTCCTGGTACTAGCATCCGAATTCCCTACCTCATCGGTGGGAAGCGCTTCTCTGTGACTGGAGATCCTCGGATACCTGCATCAATCGCGGCCTTCACGCTCTTCGCTTCCTTCATCACTGCCCTGTTGAGTCAGATGCTTGATTCAGGCGTTGGCATCGCTGAAGCCTGTGTGACGATGAACGGATTAGTTCAGGACTGTACTTCAGATGGCACGCATATCCTGCGTGTTGATGCCTTCAGTCGTCTGATGGAGATGATCTTCACAGGTGCCCTACTTCTCGCTCTCATCGCCAATTGGGACCGATTGCCTGCGACCCCTCATCATCGAATATCCCTCAAGCCCGAAGAAAACGAAATAGACGAAACTCGACGTCTATTCCGTCTGTTGAACAATCGTCGTCAGGTCGACTTCTCCTTACTCGTTCTGATGGTTGCTCTGGGCATGTGCACCGTCGCTCTTTCGACTAATCTGTTCATTCTATTCGTCGGCCTTGAATTAGCGAGCATGGCTTCCTATGTTCTCATCGCATTCAACAAGGAGACGCAGGCGGGGCCAGAAGCTGGTGTGAAGTATTTCATCGTCGGTAGTGTGGCCAGTGCCATTGGCCTATACGGCATCTCAATGCTGTACATTTGGAATGGTGATTTGGCGATTTACGGCTCTGGTGGACTTGCTGCAAAGTGGGCTACTGAAGGGCCTAATGGATTAGCAACCATCGGTCTTGGAATGATGTTGGTTGCGTTCGGATTCAAGGTTAGTGCAGTTCCATTCCACTTTGCGGCACCCGATGCCTATTCGGGGGCCAGTGGGCCGGTTGCGGGTATTCTAGCGACTGCGAGCAAGGCGATGGGATTCGTCGCCCTCATGCGTGTACTTATCGGCATTACATTGGCCGATGATGGCAGTGATTGGACCATACTCATTGGTGCGATTGCCGCGATTACCATGACCTGGGGCAACATTGCTGCATTGGGTAGCCGAAACCCGAAGCGAATGTTGGCGTATTCCAGTGTGGCTCACGCGGGATACATCCTCGCCGGTATTGCAGCCATCGGTGCGCTTGGACCCGGCGATGGAAGCGAGTTGATTGCCACCGCCATCATGTTCCATCTCGCTGTGTTGGTCACGTTCAAACTAGGAGCATTCCTCGTCATCGCTCTGCTGGAGTGTGAGGGTCGAGGACACGAACTTGAGCACTACCATGGTCTTGCTCGTCGCGATCCATTAATCGCTATCTCGATGATGGTGTTCATGTTGGCACTAGCCGGTGTTCCACCTCTCGCTGGCTTCCTCTCAAAGTTGATGATGGTTAGCGGCATCATCTCAAGCACGGTCGGTGATGTCGCCGGAGCCAGTCTTTCTGACGCTATGGGTTCTCTATCCTGGGTTTTCTGGTTAGCCATCCTCATCTTCATCAACAGTGCGATATCGTTGTTCTATTATCTGCGAATTTGTGTCGTCATGTTCTATGATGAACCCGATCGCAATCTCCGGCTTTCCCGAGCCCCAATGCTTCGAATCGCCATCATGCTCTGTACCATGGGAGCGGTTGTCTTTGGCTTCGGCGTTTTGGCAGATGTCCTCGCATCGGCCGCTGCAGACGCTGCGACGGCATTGTTCAGTTGAGTTTTAACCCTAAAACTGAGACCCTCTTTGGCGCCTCCGTGTTTATGTAGGGCGGTCGATTCGGCGGCTTGTTACCATGGGAAGACGTCGAGAGGAAACAGTTGATGAGGAGTTGCTGGCGCAGCTTGAAGGCGGCTCCAGCGACAAAATAAGAGTCCCACTACCCAATGAGAGAATTAACGAAATGTTCGCCATTGCTGATCAGATTCTTGGAGGTCGAAGGGTCCGGGTCATCTGCGCGGATGGCGAGACTCGTTTGGCCCGAATTCCCGGCAAGATGCGTCGGCGCCAATGGGTGCGTGAAGGTGATCTAATTGTCGTTCAGCCTTGGGATTTCCAAGATGCTAAAGCCGATGTGAAGAAGCGTTATACGAAGACACAATCCTTCTATCTGTCCCGAAAAGGAGTCCTGCCAGAAATAGTAGACCTATTTGGTAGTGGAACCGATAATTGGGATGATCTTGACGATGCGGGAATATTCGGTGGAGGAGATGATGTCGAAACCGAAGCTGCCCCTGTTGAAGAAGAGATCGAGGCCGTCGAAGAATCAGACGAAGCCGAAGAAACCACAGAAGAAGAACCCGTTGCGGATGAACCTGAACCTGCACCAGCGGCTGAACCAGAGCCAATAGATGACGTAACCGACGACGACATCGACAGCCTGTTCGGCCCAGCATAGGAGGTGTAGGCATCGCACGGCGCCGCAAGGCTCGTCGCGAAGGCGACTCTCGTGATTGGACCGAATTGGGCGATTCTGCGAAGGTTGATCTCGATGCGGACCCCACGGAAGTAGAACTTTCGATTGAGGCTGAAAATATCGCTCTCGCAGAAGAAAAATGGGAGGGCGATGAGGCTGAGATGGACCTTCACTCTGAAATGGATAAGAAACAGGATTCTTGGTCATGGATGAATGAGAAGAAATACGCCAAGATATTCAAAGAGATTGAGCATCGCTTAGAGGGCGTTCTTGGCACGGGTAAGTTTGAGTGGGTAGATCGTCGTGTTTTCGACCAAGTTTTCGATCAGCGTACACTTCTTGCCATCTACAAACTCATGCAGCAGGGACATATTGAAACTCTCGATTGGCCAATTGCTAGGGGCAAAGAGGCGCATGTATTCCATGCGACGACACTCAATGGTGTGGCTGCTGTGAAGATTTTTCACACAAGCAATGCTGTGTTCAAAGGGCTTATGCAATACATTGAGGGAGATCCAAGATTCGGTGGTCTGCGCCGCCGTCATCAAGAACTGGTCTACGTCTGGGTCAGGAAAGAACACCGCAACATGATGCGGATGTCCAAGCATGGATTGCGTGTTCCAGAACCACATGCCCTCTTCCGAAATGTGCTGGTAATGGATTATCTTGGTGATTCAGAAGGACCAAGCCCCCGTCTCCGCGATATCGAGGTTGAGGATGCAGCACCAATCTTCGATGAATTGTTGAATTGGTTGAGAGTATGTTGGCAGAAAGCTGATCTCGTTCATGCTGATTTCAGTGAATACAATATCCTCTGGCATCAGGGTGAGCCCCGGGTTATCGATGTCGGTCAGGCAGTAACGAAAGGCCATCCAAATGCTGAGGAATTCCTCGTTCGTGATGTCACTCGATTGGTTGAATGGGCACAAAGACAAGGTGTCGATGTTGATGTAGCCGAAGCGTTGGCAAACGTCCTATACTGATTATTCTTCTTCGAATCCAATCGATTCGTCTTCAGCGAGTTCCATCATTTCTTCGACTGCTTCATTATCATCTGGATTTACTTGAGCATCTTTGTATCGACGTTCTCTTTTGAGTCGAGCGGCCTCAAGTCCAGGTACCAGCGCATCAAATCGATCGCCCCCCTCTCTAGTATCGATGGATTCCAAATTACGTGAGGACATGCGTTTCTTGCGACGTTGGGTTTCAAGATGCTTCAGAACAGACGAATGCTCGGCGCCCTGCAACAATCTCTCAATCGCTTGACCGGCCAACGGTAATGCCTCTTCGTCGCCGATAATCACAACGGTGGAACCATAGATTGCGATTTCTGCACCCGAATGCTCTTCAATCAATTCTCTAATTCGCCCATTACGTCCAATCAATCGACTTCGGATTCGTCTTTGCTGGTTCGGACTCTTTCCGACATACTCTCGCATATCATAGAGCCTGAGGTGTTGATCGTCCTTGAGTAACTCTAGAGCTCGTTCCGGATTCATCCCCCTTCCGATGGCACGGATTACATCAGGGAGTTTCATGCGCAGAATCGGGTCGAATTTCTCATCCCAAACCACGGATACATCGCCACTGCTTGAATCGATGTGTAGTGATGATTTGGTGGCCTTTTCAAGCGCTCTACGCGTGGCGCCCTTACGTCCAATCAATACCGCAATACGGTCTTGGGGAATTCGGGCGAGGCCTTCCATCGACCACCGCGACCGGGGGCTCCTCTTTCAAGACGCCGCTTCACGACGATTGAGAACTCGACTGGCAAACAAGCCTGCGAGGAGCAAGAGTACCAGGTCTGGTGCAAAGCCAGACACTGAGCCGATGACCTCTGGGTTAGCTGCCCCTATGAGGAGAAATGCCTCATTATTCCCCTCGTCACGTTCAGAAATCGAGTTATCGGGGTCAACGATGACGCGTATATCAAATTCCCCAGCCGTCAACAGTGTGATATTCACAACAACTAGCTCTTGTTGATCAATGAGGGACCCCGTACTGATTGCAACCGAATTCAAGGTTGTCCATTCAGTCATTGAATCACGACTCGCTGGAGCACTTTCAACTCGAACAATGACGCTTCCAGAATAGACTTCGTTGGTGTTTATGTGGGCTTCAAGTTGTACTGAATCTTGCGAGCCAGCTCGTACAATGAGACGATCCAGTGATGCATCCGATATGGAGAAGTCAAGCCCCGGTAAGATGAGGAAATGTGAAGCCGGCGTGGTGACAGTATTTCCAGCAGTATCGACAAGTGTTG
>JAPYUB010000076.1 GCA_029942125.1 Candidatus Thalassarchaeaceae archaeon
GGGGTACTGACACTGATTGCAGGGGCATTCTTGGTGACCCTGATGATTCGGGTTCGTAATCAGGATGATGAGCCGAAATTCGAGTAGAACCTGAGATAATCGCTAATCATCCGCGCCCCCGTGAATCTGGCACTTGTGGCGATGGATGCTCGCATCAAATCATTCCAATGTTTAGGCCCACCATTCCATGCAGGTAGCACTTCGTGTTCCAGTGTATCATAGACAGCCTTCGCATCCCGAACATCATCTCGTTCGTCTTCACCTTCTCCGATGCCCCATCCGTTGACACCGTGTTCACACGCTTCAGGCCACCAACCATCCAGAATACTGCAATTGGGGACTCCATTCATGGCCGCCTTCATCCCGCTAGTCCCACTCGCCTCCATCGGCCGAATTGGATTGTTCAGCCAGATGTCCACACCACTGGTCATCGCTAGTCCCGTATCCATTGAATAATCCTCTAGGAAGGCAACTGGAATCTCTTCGACAACTTGCGCAGCCCCTTCGAAAATATCTCGTATGAGCTGTTTTCCTCCCTCGTCTCGAGGATGCGCCTTTCCGGCGAAGACGAACTGAATCTTCCCCTCTCCAATCGTACGCAGTCGCTCTAAGTCGCTGAAGACGAGATTGGCTCGTTTGTAGGTCGCAAAACGTCGCGCAAACCCAATCGTCAATCTATCCTCTGAGAATTCAACTCCAGTCGAAACCCGAACGAGATCTCTCAGCACGGAACGCGCCTCCCGCCTCGCTTCCATTAGTTCTGCGTCTGGAATCCTCCCTGCGTGGGCCAACACAGTTGGATCTTTCCTCCAGCCTTTGAGGTGGGCATCGTAGAGATTGGCCAATGGCGGGCTTGTCCAAGTTTCGTGATGTACTCCATTGGTAATTGGATGGATGTGCGTGCCTTCAAACATACCGCTTGCGACAAAGGCATTGAGATTGGAGACCGCATTGACCTGACCGGCCAGAGCAACAGCAAGGTGACTCATAGAACAGGATTCCTCGTCATTGACCAGACTGCTCGCATCGGCGGGCAAAAGTTCCCCCAGAACGGTTGCGACCTCATTCCATGAGAACCGGTCATGCCCAGCCGGAACCGGTGTATGCGTGGTGAACAGACAGTGTTGTTGGAGTTGTTCCCTAGTCCATCCTTGATGCAGCATCTCAAGCATCGCAAAGGTGCAGTGCCCCTCATTGAGATGCAGACCAGTAATTTCGTGACCGAGTGCCTGCAGGGCACGAATGCCACCGACACCCAGAAGGTATTCTTGGCGAATTCGTGTAGCATCATCTCCACCGTAGAGACGATTTCCTAATGAGGCGTGATCGGGAGAATTGTCCGGATGGCGCGTGTCCAAAAAGTAGGTTGGTACCCCCTTGATTCGATACATCCAGATCTTGGAATGAAGCATCGCACCATCGAGTGGGAGCGCAATTTCGACCCCAGTTTCAACGAGGAATTCATGCGGATCAATCTCCGCATAAGTTTCGGTTTGGTTTCCTGCCGAATCGAGATGTTGACGCCCGTATCCCTTTCGATACAGTAAGGTACACCCAACCAAGTCAATTCCTGCATCCGCCGCCGATTTGATATGGTCACCTGCCAATACGCCAAGGCCACCAGAATAGGTGTGAAGGCCACTCTCAAAGCCGACTTCCGCTGATAGGTAGGCCACACTCATCTGAACCATCTCGGTCCGCTTCCACAGTCCTATCAATTTGACCCTAGAGAGATTTGAATTTGTTCAGCGTTTGAAGGCATTCCAATTTCCATCGGCCAATTCCTGCCATTCGAATTTCCACGTCCAGTTGCCCGTCGTTTGTCCCGGTGTATTCATTCTCGCCTCAGAGCCCAATTGCAGGATGTCTTGCAAAGGAACGATTGCCAGTGGAGCTGGGGATTCCATTGCAACACGAATTAGTGTATCACAGGCGCTCTCCCCCGCCAAACCGATTTGCATTACCCGCTCTTTCCTTTGATTAGAACCAGCCTCCCACCAACCCAATGTGGTGTCATTGTCGTGTGTTCCGGTGTAGACCACACTATCTTTCACGATGTTTTCAGGTCGATGGGGATTGTCCGTATTCTCATCATCGAATGCGAAGTGAAGAACTGCCATTCCTGACAGGTTGTGACGTTTTCTGAGATCGGTGACACTTTTTGGGATGATTCCTAGATCTTCGGCAACAATCAGTGTGTCTCCAGAAACATCGATGATGGCTTGGAGAATTTCATCGCCGGGGCCCTCTATCCATTGTCCATTTTTCGCATTTTCATCCCCTGAGGGGATGGCCCATGCCGATTCAAAGCCACGGAAGTGATCGATTCGCACCATATCGAACAAACCACACGTGCGTGCCATCCGCATTCTCCACCAGGTCCAATCTTCATCTCGGTGGGCCTGCCAATCGTACAGCATCGTGCCCCAACGTTGTCCATCTTCTGAAAAATAATCGGGTGGGACACCAGCCACGACATCGTGATGGAAGAGGTGGGGTCTGACCCAGACATCCACTGAATCCTTGGCGACGAAGAGGGGTAAATCACCATACATTTTGACACCCTTTTGAGTTGCATAATGGCGTAGAATCATCCAATCTCTTTGGAAACGAACTTGATTCACAATCCGGCCACGAATTTGAGGCATATACTGCTGCATTGCCTCTTCAATGGCCTCAGGATGGCGATTTCGAAGGGATTCTGGCCATTCGAACCACGGTTTTTCATCATGTACCTCTTTGAGGACATCGTACAAGCCCCAATCCCAAGCCCAATGTGCATTGACACTGAGCCACTCTCGAATCAACTCGTTATCTGGATCTTCTTCGAATGAGGGGTCACACAATTTCACCCAACCTGCAAAAGCGCTGGTTGAGGCATATGGGCTTCGATGTTCATCAGGTGGTGTAATCGGCAATACTTGCCAAACGTTGACCCCCGCTTCAGCGAGCAAATCGATGAACGTGAAGGCGTCCGGACCGAGCTTTCCTGAGGGCAATGATGTGATGTGACACAATATGCCCGCCTCGCGCATACCCGGCCTCGGGCCGGGATGGTGGAAAACCTTTGATGTAAAGCGGACTCGCCGAAGCGATGTGTCGGACCGCTATCGCACTCGCCGCTCTCTTCCTTGCGCCGGCATTGCTAGGCTTGGTCAGTGCTGCCACACCTGACGACATTACAATTGATGGCGATTTATCGGAATGGGATTCAGGCACTCTGATGAACACCGACTCCCAAGATGCATCCTCATTTAGGATGACTTGGAATGAAACTCACCTGTTTTTTGCGTGGAATGGAACCGATTGGTCAAGCCCGAGTGAAGGGGCTGACCTATTCGTATATCTGAACACCACCGACGGTGGTAGTCCTCTCTCAAAAGAGTGGAATTATGCTCACGCTTTACCGTTCTCAGCCGATTTTGCCATCGTTCTTGAAGATTCATCGTATTTCTCTTTGCAGACCTACGATGGCGTTGGATGGATTGACGCAGATCAGACTGGTTTGTCATCATATGTCGGATGGTCAGGTAATCAAAACACGGAGATTGCGATTCCGTGGGTCAACATAGGGTCCCCAACCAGTATTGGAATCCTAGCTTGGGCGCAATGGCAGGACGTGGGGAATGTTTGGATTTCTTTCCCTGAGGAAAATCCTGCTTCCAATAATGGTGCCGAGACCTTTACGCACGCTTATGTGATTTCATCGTTCCAGCCAGCCCAGACACCGGCATCCCTCCCAAGTGTGGATTTTTCTGATAGCGTGAACAAGGTGGATGATGCCCTGAATCTGGCCATCGTCTTCCATCAGCATCAGCCGTATTACAAGAACAAATTGACAGGTATGGTTGAGATGCCATGGGTTCGGGTCCATGCGATGACTGAATACGTTGACAGTCCGGGGATTTTATCGGGTACCGATACCAAAGTGACATACAATCTGGTCCCCTCATTCATCGAGCAGTTACTCGATTATTCTGAGAATGGTGTGTTGGATGTGCATACTGACATCGCCCGCCGTTCATGGAATACGGAGGGGTATCCGAACGCCACAGCGCTCGAATTACACACGATGCAATTCCAATCATTCTGGAATTCGGGCTGGATTTACAATGTCTCCACTGAGGATTCTCGGGTCGGTTGGGTGTACCCATCCAGTCAGCGTTATTCAGAACTGTATGACCTGACGATGCACAATCTGAAGCCGGCTACAATCATGGATGACACACTGTTGTCTGCTCAGGATTTCCTCGATTTGCAGGTCTTGTGGTACCTCTATCAATTCAGTCCATCCTATGTTCAGGGCAACTACAATGCGAGCCATTTCGATCAGGGTTTAATCGACTTGTTCATGCAGAATGGCCAATATTCACTATCTAATCTCACATACATTTTGGATGCACAAGAATCGCACATGTCGAACATTCTCCCCATGTATTCGGAACTGGCTGCGAGTGGACAGATAGAATTGACCACAACGCCGTATTACCATCCCATTATGCCACTGCTGATGATGGATGGATGGACATTTGAGGACGGTATTCGTGTCAACAAGGATTCCTGGCCTGATGATGTGACCAATCATCTGCAGACGGGCATGGACCTGTTTGAGGAGGAACTCGGTTTCCGTCCGGTCGGCATGTGGCCTAGTGAGCAATCGGTTTCACCGGCGATGGTTCAACCTGTGGCCGATGTCGGCATCGAGTGGATGGTTACCGACGAACTCAATCTCGAGGAATCAATCGACATGAGCGGCGCTACAATAGATGTTTCAGTGGCTTCGAATCTGGCCACCCCTTGGATGGTCGACGATGTCGCCGTTGTCTTCCGAGATCGTGTCATTAGCGACCGAATCGCCTTCCAGTATGGGTCCATGACTCCAGAGGCGGCAGTTTCCGATTTCCTAGCCTATTGTGACGATATCAGACAGCAGTTGCTTGAGGAAGGCAAGGATCCCAGCGAACACTTGCTCACCGTAGCATTGGATGGTGAGAATTGGATGTTCATGTCTGACTTCCAGCACCACGACAATGGTCGTCCCTTCACAGAGGAATGGTTCAGCAGACTAACCTCTCATCCCACAGTTGTGACCACCACTCCCGGAGAATTCCTTGAGAAGAATCTCACCTTGCCTGAAATCGATGTGATTGGCACCGGTTCATGGATTGATGGCACACTCTCAACTTGGGCCGGGGAGGCTGAGGAGAGCCTTGCATGGCAACGAACAGTGGCGGCACGCCAAACCTTGGTAGCGTTTGAGACAGACAATCCCGAGCACCCTGGTCTTGCAGATGCATGGGAGAGTCTGTACATCGCTGAGGGGAGTGATTGGTACTGGTGGTATGGGCTTGATCAAGACAGTGGTTACGATGAGATGTGGGATGTACTGTTCAAGGTCCATCTCTCCAACATCTATCGTGCAGTGAATCTAGACCTTCCTCCCTATTTGCAGGATTTGTGGACCAATCCAGCCTTGCCCGAAATCCCTTACAGCGGCATCATTGAACCGATGATTGACGGTATTGCATTACCCGGTGAATGGGATGGTGCAGCAATGTATGATGCTGGCATAGATGACGAACTGCTGGACATAGAATCCTTCCATTTGGGTTATGATGCTTCTAATGTATATGTGCGAATTGATTTGGGTAGTACGCCCGTCGATTGGGAAACAATGGACATGATGGCGATGCCTGACCTTTCGATTTATTTCATGCAGCCAAATGCGATCAATTTCAACGAGGTTGAGACCAATTTCAGAACATATTACGGCAACACTATCCTTGGTTTCCCTGCGAAGAATATGGTTTCATTCAACTTTGGCGAGTTGTGGGAAGATGGCCGAGCGAAGTTCGATATTTTCGAAGCCAAGGGGAAGATTGGCGACAATGAACGGTGGAATCTGGCCGGCCAATCAATCCTTGGCGGATGTGCTGCGGATGAGGTGTTTGAATTCCAAATTCCGTGGTCGGATATCGGTCTTGCGCCTCGATATTCGACCCGAGTTAAGGTCGTGTCAAGTTGGCGTAATTCATACGCTTACGGAGATGGAATAGATGTCGAGGTAGCTCCTCCAGCCCCAGCTGAAATGATAATGCCTGATATGGAAGAATGGGTTACTCTTCTCGACGTCGATGATGCGATTGGAGATGAGTCCGGAGATGGCGATTACACCTACCCACTGGCAGGAGATTTCGCCCCCGGTTCCGGTCTATTTGACATCACTCACCTTAAGGTAAGCCAGAGTGAATGGAATGCCCGCTTTGAGATGACATTCGCCGAGATGACCGATTATTGGGGTCTTGCGAATGGATTCAGTCATCAGATTGTTCAGATTTACGTTGATCAGGGCGAGACCACGTACGGGCGGACCGAACTTCTGGATGGTGCCTATGCAGTAACCCACGATGACTGGGCGTGGGAAGTCGCCGTTTCTGCAACCGGCGAGCCTGGGGCGGTCAAGTCGGTCAGCGCCAGCACCGGTGAGACCAGCGCCAAGGGAATCGAAGTCTCGTCAAACAAGGAATCCAAAACTATCACCATTACCGTGTCGAAGAATGTCATTGGCGACAATATTCCAGATTACCGATTCATCATAGTCGCCGGTTCACAGGATGGATTTGGCATTGGAAAATGGCGTGATGTCGATGCTGATGCCAAGACTTGGCGGCTGGGTGGAGGTGATGATCCCAGCCCCGTTGACGGCCGGAATTATGACCCAAACATCATCGATATGGTGCTCGACAATACGACGGATCAAGGTGCGATGCTCGGTTCGTATGATGTCGATACACAAACCTATGCAACCCTGACTGGAATCGAACTTCCTGAAGTCGCACAGCAAATCTTCGGCATTAGCGTCTCAAGCATCACAACATCTTCAGCGATTGTTTCTTGGTCAACCACAAAATCGGCCATCGGGGTTGTGAACTGCACTGACAGCGGTCTTTGGACCCCTATGATGCTCTATTCTCAGGCATTGCAAATACCCGGACTTCTTGCAGGAACTGCCTATACTTGTTCGATAACGGTCGAAGATGCCCCCGCTGCCTCAATCTCTTTCTACACATCCAATGAGACCGATATCACCTCGCCAGAATTGTTGAATCTTGATGTTGAGGTGCTTGATGGTGGCCTCCTACGAGTGACTTGGTACACTAGTGAGGAAGCGACGGAATTAATCGAAGTCGGCGGCCAAACTTTCTCTGGAGACAGTATCGCCCTTCGCAAGAATCACGATATGACAATTGCTCCCTACCCCAACCTCCCTGCGCTTGAAGCACATACACTAACCGTCACAATTGCCGATGCTTCGGGGAACACGAACTCCTCCAGTGTCGAATTTGTGATTGAAGAGGATATGGAGCCCACGCCCAACGATTTTCACGTGGACCCCTGCTCGCCCACCGGCGATCCGGACTGTCCGGCGGATACCGAAGATGCGGCAAGCATTGGGGATTTGTTTGGTGAACCCATCGTCCAAATTTCCTTGCTTGTAGTCGTATTGATGATTCTCGTTGCATTCATCCGCACTCGCAAATATGAGTTGGATTATTCACAACCCATCGAAGATGACCTGTTCGATGATTAGACGAACGGAATCGCCGCCATCGCGTGTGTGTGTAGATTGACCACAGTGAGGATGCAGGGCTTGGGCTGGAATCCAAGCATTCGCTGGTAATCCGTCTGATCTTGCCAAGTACTGCTGTGAACTAGATTCACTCCCTTGTAGATCTCCGTATGGTGTCCGTGAACGTGTCCGGTGACGAAGATGTCTGGAATTTCTTGAATCACCAATCGGTCTTCAGGCTCTGGTGAAAGTGGTGTTTTGCCACCCCAAGAGGGCGCAAGGTGGCGACGATCAAGCATTGCTCGCATCGCTGCCTCTGGAGTCTCAAATGTGACCGTACGCAGGCTGGCGACGAAATCCATGATGGAGACGCCATGGTAAGAGAGGACGCGAACACCGTTGAGACTGAAGTCACAGGGGTTGCCGACAAACATCGTGTTGTTGTAATCAGTTTGCAATTCTGGATCGAGAGCCGGTTGAGGTTCAGCGGGGCGCACTGCATCGTGGTTGCCGGGCAACAACAGCACATCGATCCAGTCTGGTAATTCCTGTAACATAGTTCCGAGACGAGAATACTGGTTGAACAAATCGGGGATGTTCAAATGTTTGTCCTGCCCGGGATAGATGCCCACACCATCCACACCATCTCCACTGATTACCAGATATCGTATGGTCTTGGCAAGTGGGTCCTCATTGAACCATTTCATCATCTTCTGCCATTGCGGCTCAAGAAATGTCTTGCTACCCAGATGCAGGTCGGAAATGAAGGCTGCAC
>JAPYUB010000077.1 GCA_029942125.1 Candidatus Thalassarchaeaceae archaeon
GCTTTGGAACAACCTTTCAGCGTAGGTATTCAGTCAGAACGTGATTTATTCTGTGCACTGTTTGACACAGCCGACATGGAAATAGGTGTCAAAGCATTCCTCGATCGGGATACTGCTGAGTGGACTGGGGCTTGAGAATGTCAGAGGATGCGCTGGTTGAGACCAAGGATCTCGGTAAAAGGTTCGGCGATTTCGTAGCCTTGCATCCTCTCGATGTTGTGGTTTATGCAGGTGAATTCTTCGGTGTCTTTGGGCCTAATGGTGCCGGTAAATCCACTTTCATCAAACTCCTTACTGGCCAATTATCCCCCTCTCTGGGTAGTGCCACAGTATTGGGTACGAATGTCGCTCAGAACCCTCAGAAGATCAAAGCAAATGTGGGCATCGTTCCTGAATCTGAAAGTCCTCCTTCGTATCTTACATCGGCTGAATATCTCGATTTTGTTTGTCGCATTCGCGGGATTCCCGATATCGAATCCAAAGTCGATTACTGGTTGGATTGGTTTGGCATTGAGGAGAAGCGTGATTCACTCTGCAAGGATCTCTCCAAGGGTCAACGACAGAAGGTGATGCTGGCAGGTGCCTTCATCCATGAGCCCCGTCTTCTATTTCTCGACGAGCCCTTCGTCAATTTGGACCCAATCTATCAACGAAAATGTCGAGAGTTGCTGATGGAGCATATCGCAGAGGGGGGGACCATCTTCCTCTGTTCACATATCCTCGAGGTCGCCGAACGAATGTGCACCCGAGTTGCAGTCATCGACCGAGGTCGTGTTCTAGCTGCCGGCACCCTCGACGATCTTCGCGAAGATTCAGGTGAAGATCTAGAGGATATTTTCATCCGACTTGTGGGCACTTCAGTTGATGATATTGAAGCAAAAATCAGTAGCGACGAGGAGGAATGAACATGTACATGGGCTTGAGAGAGCCGCCAACATTCCCCGTTTCATTCCGTTCAAATTTTATCATGATGTTTAGAGAAGAATGGCGGCAGAATGTCGACTTTGCTCGTAAACGTCACATCATGATGTTCCCAGTGATGCTTGCCCTTGTGGCGATGATTATCACTGTTGGTCTGCGATTTTTGACTGGCGATGCTGGTATTGAATCATACTACGATACGCAGATGGCAGCCGATGCTCAAGCTGAGAAGGCATTCACATGGGCCGAATTGAAGATTGGTTTGCATCTCTCCTTATTCATGTTCAGTCTCGGCATGGGTTCGTTTGCATTCATTGGCCGGAACATGGTTAGTCAACGTGCTAGCGGTAAGTCATACTTGCTTGCAGGCCCCGCTCTTTTGCCCCTAGAATTGCCGCCGGTATACCTTGCATACTATTGCAAAGAAGTAGCATTCTATCTCTGTTTGATTCTAACACCAGTTGTGGGTGGAATGGCACTTGGAATTTTATTCGGAATGATGACTGGTTTGTCTATCCCACTTCTTTGGTCATCATTGCCCATTGTTTTGGGATGCATGCTGGTGACGATGATGCAAGGATTGGCATTATCCTTCTTCGCTAGCGCAATTTGGTCAAGATCTCGCCTTGGCGCTTTGTTGGTTCCTCTCGGAGCAGTCGGTGCCGGCGTCATTGTTGCCATCGATATCATTCCTCTTGAATTGGCCATCATCGGCCTTCAAGTTCAACTCAATCACAACTTGTTATGGCTTCCAGTGGCGGCCATATCTTCTCTGCTAATCGCCACAGTTGGTGCACATTTGGTGCCCGACGATTTTGAAATTCGAGTCACAACCAGATCCGAACTTTTTGTCCCCGTTCATGACAAACTCTTCTTCCTTGGAAATGGACAGATACGTACCTTAGTTGCCAAAGAGATGGTAGATGTTTGGCGCTCTGGCACGTTATTCAAGATGCTTGGTTCGTATTGTGTGCCACTGCTGTTCCTTCTGGCGTTGGCTTGGATGGCTGATTTCGCACGCTTCCCGATCCCGTTCAATTTGCTGTCTTATGCACCATTTCTGGGATTCTTCGGATTCAATTTCTATTCTTGGTTGAATGCTGTTGACAGCCCCGATTTCCTCAATGGATTGCCAGTCCGGGTACCACAATTGTTGCGTGCTAAAATTCTGGTTTATTTCATCATGACAACCTGGATTTCTGTGTTGTTCCTCATATTGATGGCGTATCTCCTCGATCAGTGGGCCGGATTGTTCCCTGCACTGTTGGTGATGATTGCCAATTCAGTGTATATCGTCGCGCTTAGTGGTCTACTCATGGGGCTTCGTCCCAACAAGGCCATTTTCGATACTCAGATCATGGCGATATTTTGGGTGGCAACCGTAATTCCATTGGTGTCTCTTTTCCTCCTTTCTTTTACACAAGGAGATATGTCGCTTTACGCCAATCAGTGGACGCAACTTGAAGCCGGTGGATTGGATGCAACCTCCCGTGGTTATGATTCATCTCAGGCCGAAGCCTCGTTTGGTGGAATCGTCGCTATTTCTTTGGGATTATTGGCCCTTGGCGGCACATTCCTCTTGATGCTTGAGCGCAGATGGGGTAGGGCAGCTTTTGAGAACTAAAATCACTCTATTTCCCTTATTTTCTCTTGTTTCGGCGATGTTCAATTATTCAACACTAGGTAGGGAACCTATGGTTCCCTGCGGAATCTTATAGTGTGCGGAGCAGCATCCGACAATCAAGGGCTGGAGGTATCTAGAATGGCGCAGAGAGAGGAAGGCGGCCGACGAGGACGTCAGCGTCGCCAACAACAGAACTACGAAGAGCTTGACAAATACCCGGTTTTGCCGCCACATGCGTTTGCTAGAATCGTTCGTGATTTGCGCACATTGAATATCGTTTACCAAGTGATTGAACCTCCTTTGACAAAGAAAGAAGAAGAGGTTCGTGCTGAAATCGAGCGCATTTTCATTCAAGCATTGACGGCTGACATCGAAGAAATTGATGCCAATCCCGAACTGTATCTTCGCGCCGCAATGGATCAAATTATCAAATCCTACCGATTGAAGGTGAACAAGAAATCACGCTCGAAAATTTTCTACTACCTCAAGCGCGATCTCATCGGTTATGGTCGCATGGACGTTCTGATGAATGACGCCAACGTGGAGGACGTCAGTCTTGACGGGACCAATATTCCCATTTTCGCATATCATCGAAAGTTCGAATCTACTGAGACCACCATCTCTTGGCCCAATGATCACGAATTGGAATCTTATGTGATTAAACTCGCACAGCGATGTGGAAAGCACATTTCTGTTGCAGCACCTCTACTGGACGCCACACTGATGGATGGTTCCCGAATCGTCATGAAATTGGGACGTGAAGTGTCTACGCGAGGTTCTACATTCTGTATTCGACGATTTCGTGAAGATCCATTCAGTCCTTGTGACATTGTAGCCTTCCGTACGATGACCAGTCTGATGGTCGCCTATCTTTGGATTGCATTCCAGAATGAGATTTCAATGCTATTCGTCGGTGGTACGGCTTCAGGCAAGACAACTACACTGAACGCGATGTGTCTGTTCATTCCTTGGCAGATGAAGATTGTCAGTATCGAATCAACCCGTGAAGTGAACATCCCTCAACCCAACTGGATTCCTGGTCTGACAAGACAAGGATTCGGCGGTGAGTCTACTGAAGGTGAGATTGGCGAGTTCGAGTTGCTGAAGGCAGCACTTCGTGAACGACCTGAATACATTATTGTCGGTGAGATTCGTGGTGCTGAAGCGTATGTTCTGTTCCAAGCGATGGCCACAGGTCACTGTTCGTACTCTACGGTTCACGCTGACTCGGTACCGAGTCTCGTCCACCGTCTTGAGAACAAACCGATTGACATTCCACGTGTTCTTCTACCTGCACTTGAAGCGGTCACTATTCAGATTCAAACTCGTATCAATGGCCGACGTGTTCGTCGCACAAAGCAAATCGTCGAGATTGTTGGTGTCGATCCACACAGTCAAGAAGTGATTACGAATGAGGTGTTCAAGTGGGACCCTGCACGTGATGACTTCGATTTCTCAGGAAAGTCCTACGTTCTTGAAAAGATCATGGTGAAGATCAATTACAGCCAAGATAAAATGAGACAAGAACTTCGAACTCGAAAACGCATCCTCGATTGGATGGTGCTCAATGATATTCGCAAGTCGGACCAAGTGGCTCAAATCATCACTGAATACTACGTTCGTCCTAATGATGTCCTTGCGCGGGTGGATGGCTTACGCTGAACTTTCAGAAAATGGATGGTTGTTGAGGGGCGCATAACATGGCGAAGAAGAAGGACACGGGACCTCTGTTTGAGGGAATGGTCCTCACAGAGTGGCAGAAGCTTTCCAACTCAATCTTCGGTGGAATGTTTCGCAAGAAAGCGCGTGCTGATAAGGAACTGATGAAAGTTCTCTCACAGGCTGATATTCGAGTGATGCCGGAAGTCTACAAGGCCACGAATCTAATGTCGACGATTGTCACAATCTTGGGTTGTGCTGGCCTCTTGTTCCTCATCTTCATGCCCGGTGCAGGCGCCATCGCGTTTTATGAGAATCAGCAAACCGCTGAGAGCGTTGATCCATGTATTATCTGGGCGTTCGAGAACAAGGATGCTGTCGATTATTCCCTCAGTTGGTCTGATTCGACCAGTGGCGTTGAATATGGTGGGTGCCCATTCTATGACACCAAAATGTTGGGACTGACCTCTAAGATCATCATTGTCGTCCTTGTTGGATTATTGGTTCCATATGGCGCATCCAAACATTTTGCAAACACTGCAGAGCGTGAGAAAACGGCACGCGGTGATCGCCTTGAGAAATTTCTACCTTATGCTGCCTCATACACTGCAGCGATGGCTGCAGCCAATGCAACCCCGACGAAGATTTTCAAATCGCTTGCTGCCAACGAAGATATCTACGGTGAGATTGCCTACGATTCAGCTATGATTTATCGAGATATTACAATCCTTGGAATGGACTTGATTACAGCCATCAAGCACGCAGTTGACCGTGCAGCATCCCCTTGGGCGACAGAGTTCTTCCAAGGAATGGTTGGCACATTATCGAGTGGTGGCAACCTCAAACTGTACTTCCTCAACCGAGCAGAGCACTACGGTCGTGAGAACCGCATTCGATTGACTGTATTCCTTGAAACCCTAGGTCTGATGGCAGAATCATACGTTGTAGTCGCTGTTGCAATGCCGCTCTTCCTTATCGTGATGCTCGTCATTATGTTCTGGGTGTCTGGTGCGGGCAGCCAAATTACTGAAGGTCAGGTTTATGGCATTGTACTCGGCGTTTTGCCAATGATTCACATCGCCTATTCAATACTGGTTTGGATGATGAGTGAAGAGATGAAGATGTGAGCAGGAGGTGAAATGATGGCACGTAAGAAAGAGAAGATTCGGGTTGATTTGCAACTTCCAAAGGACGACACTTCACAGTCGACTTTCATCGTCATTCTAATGATTGGCATGCTCATGGGCATTGCTTGCCTGGGCTTCTGGGTTACAAATGCCGACCTAGTATTCAAACCGATTAATGGACAACCGATGTTCCTCAATTTGGCTTGTCCAGATTCCTTTGATCCAATGGATCCGACCGGTCCTACATATTTCGATAATCAGACCTGTTGGTTGACCGAGGAGAGCCCTATTGAATCCACTTGGTCTGAAACTTGGCCGCGCGTACGTCCGCCCGGTTTAGCCAAATCATTCCATGTTCCGGGTATGAGTGACTCCCAACTCATCGACAACGGACAAGTCCAACAACATCCGCTACAGCCAATGACGGTGACTGCGTCTGCGGCTGCATATGAGGCGTACCTCTTTGAGGTCAGCATCTATCACTATGCTGATGGTTCAAACGACAGAACGCACATTCTTTCAATCCAATGTATCGCTAACTCCCCAAATCCTTGTTCTGGGTCTGTGCCTCACGCTGAGCCAGGTGGAGAGTATCAGTTCTGGTTGGTGTTCGATATGCCGGAAGATGGTGGAAGTGAGGTATTGTTGAACTCGGTAGATTTCACCGTATCCGTCGATTCATGGGACGGCATTCCTGAGAACATGAACAATAAATCACTCTGGTTAGGCCCCGAAGTTGCGCTCGGTCCTATCAGTACACATCCAACCATGTTTGTCAATTTCTTTGGATTGGGTTTCCTCCTCATGGTATATCCTGCCGCCATCTATGCTGACCGCCAACAGAAGAAGGTTGAAGCGGTCGAGGCCAAGTTCCCTGACTTCTTGCGAGATTTGGCTGAATACTGGAAAGGTGGTCTTTCGATGACCCTTTCAGTGAGAACGTTAGCCAATTCTGAGTTCGGGGCGTTAAATCCTGAAATCAAGAAAATGTCAGATCAATTATCGTGGGGTATAGCTTTTGAAGACGTTCTCAAGATGTTCGCCGATCGTGTCGGCACACCGTTGGTGAAGAGAGCAGTGAGTCTGGTGTCCGAAGCCAACAAGGCCGGTGGAAAGATTTCCGATATTCTTGTGACCGCTGCCAATGATAGCCGAGAGATTCAATTCTTGAAGGGTGAAAGATCCCGCGCCATCGGTTCTTACATTGCTGTTATTTGGGTCTCGTTCATTGTGTTCATTGGCGTGATTATCGTTCTGTCAAACGTGTTTATTCCTGCGATTGCCAGCAGTAATAGTGGCGGTGAGAGCGAAACCATTGGAAACATGCAAATCAACGCTGTCGATCCTCTATTCTTCTTGGTGGTCTTCTTCTACGGGGTGACTGCGCAAGCCATGGGCAACGGTGCAATGGCTGGTCTCATGGCCACTGGTCGTCTTTCGACTGGCATGAAGCACGCTGGCAATATGATGACTATCTGCTTGATTCTGTTTAATCTGGCCGCATTCCAACCCGGCCTCATCGGTGTACCCATAGCAGTCGGCATGAGCCCAGATATCGGCTTTATTCCAATCACTGGAGGGTGACAGATGGCTTCGCGACGCGAAAGCGCTGACGAATCAGCACAAGTCCACATCCTTGAGATGATTACCCTATTCTGGTTGTTTTTCATGACAGCTACTTTCATTCTCCAACTAAAGGTCCCAGATCCGACTTCTCCTGCCAGTGACGGTATTCTTGATTTAGCGGCCGAAGATGCCTACGACAGCCTCGCAGGAGCCTCTGCATTGGACGATTCCAACCACTCTTCACGCCTGGCAGAAATGTTGGCAATTGGCGATGAGGATGTCACATGTCAATCGATGTTAGACACATATTCAGCTTCAATTCGTGGCAATTGTTGGTTGGCTGTGGATGCTGGTCCATTGGAACCACATGGATCAACTTCTTTGCCCGAAGGGCGTTCTTTGACGATTCATCACTTGATCCATGAAGGTGGCCACGTTTGGACAGTCAGCCTCCAAGTCTGGCACACTGGAGGTGCAGCCTGATGCGTCGTGAACTTTCGAGGGATGAGGCCGGCCAGATGCTCTTGATGACCGGCTTGATTCTGATGTTCGCTCTTCTCACCATGTCTCTCAACACGGTGAAGACCGCTAGTTTGGGTGAGCCGTACGATGCGCACGAGGATGCGGTACTGGATGCCAGTGCAGAGACTCTTGTCGTGTGGCAACCCCTGATGGAGAACCGATCATTTGCCCTCTATGATGCTGGCTCGAATGAGACCGAAGCGGCAACTGCAGCGGCACAATCGATTGCGGATGACCTGATGCGTCATGGTGAGGCACGGGGTGTAGAGATTATTTTGACCGACATCACGGTGACAGGAGATGGAGCGAGTCGAGTAGTCACAGCCAGTGCCGGAATTGCAGATAGCCACGCAAGATTGCAGGTCACCCTAGAAGCAACAGTCATTTTCTCCTAATCGAGAGGGTAGCCTATCGAAGGACGCACTGAAAGCCCTTTGAAATTCAAAACCCGTTTCAATGGGTATTCGGATAGACCCTTGCGAACAATCCATATTCGATTGTTCGATACAATCAATTATCGTTCTCTTTCTTTCTTCGTAGCATCTCTTCACTTCCTAATATCTGAGTCGCAATATTTCTTTTTGCCTTCAACTGCTGGTTTTGGCTTTTCAATTTCTCGATTTCTTTTGCGTTAAAGTTTATCTCGTCACAAATCAGAAGCCCCTCCTCAACCAGTATTCTCGTAGCATCTTCGGGGTCCATTTGTTGGTAGAGCAGATCGCTCTGTTC
>JAPYUB010000078.1 GCA_029942125.1 Candidatus Thalassarchaeaceae archaeon
GAGTAGAGCATATACGATATTAGTGTCAACACAGAGATTCCAACGAATCCGTCGAGCAAATGGACCCATGTCAGCATCCATTGCATCGCAATCCAGAGCCCCAATAGCCAAACTTCGAACGAAGCTCTGAATCTCCACAATGCCCAACCGACGAGAGCTAGTAATATCGGTCCATTGAATACGATTAGGGGCAAACCACCTTGCCATCCATATTCAGCCCACACAGGGGTGTCCAGCATTTGCGGTGCGAAGATACCCATCACCGTGATTGTGGCGCCTCCCACAACAATTGCAGAAATGATTGCCAGACGCCCAGAATGGGTACTCTCTCGTTGAGCCGACCAGCGATGTGCGCCCAACCAAGCAAGCAATAGAGTTCCAAGATAGAGAGAACCAGTGGGATGAATTACTCCGACAAATGCAACACCAAATGCGAAGAGGACATCCATTCGTTTACTCCTTTCTCGAGGAGGTTTGACCAGAACCAACAATCCCAGAACGAGACCCAATTGGCTGGCAACAGTCGGATATCCACTGTCGAATGCTTTGGCGAAGAGAGCCGGTGCAAGGCAAAGTGCAAGCAACGTTGTGGCTGAAGCCCCCCAACGATCCGCAGCTCCGGCCACACCCCACAAGATGGCCAACAATGTTAGTTGACCCAACAGATGGACACAATCGCTAGGAGAAAGCCCCGTGGCTTGCTCTAGGAAGGCTGCTAGGGCAGGAAATCCAGGGGGATAGGTCCAGCGACCGACATTGGGTTCGGGAAGCATCAGTGAACCCGTCTCAGCCAAGCGGTGAGAGAGGGTAGCGAAACCGAGCCAATCCACACCCATTGGTCGGTCCAGAATCAACAATGGCGATAGACAGATTACCGCTGAGATTCCGAGAGCCCAAGGTAACCAAACTGGTCTCCCCGTCTCGATTATCGCAGCATGTTTCCTCTCAGCGATGACATCTTCTTCCAACTCGACCGTCCCGGCTTCAGCCTCGGCTGCCGCTTCAATCTCCTCTAGACGCTCCCAAGCGGACAATCGCCGCACCCTGACGCTCTGACGCTGCCATCCCAGTGTGGCAGAGAGGCCATTGACAATGAGGATGGTTAGGACAAGAAATCCGACCGAATGTTCTCCTCTTAGAACGACCAGCCAGCCTGCCAAACCGTAGAGAATCAGGAGGCTAGCAGCGGGTACCAGCATCACTTGACGCAATCGATCAGCCCCCGGATCAAGGATTCGAATCAAGGCGAGCCCGGGGATCAATCCAAGCCCGATGAGTAGGGTTGCTCCGAAAAGGATGCTGAACAGACCTGCCTCCAAAACGTCGCCTCCATAGAGGCGACGCTAGTATTCATCACTTGAAGTCGGTGCTTCCGAAGAAGTGTTGAAGTGGTGTTCGCTCGACATTGCATGGGCGGCATCGATTTCTTGATTGAAACTTGGCATCCGACCGTAGATCTGCCTGATGATTATGAGGTCAGGGACTTCACAACCGGCGATGATTCTCCCTCGAAATTTGAATTTGATATTGGTCGATACAATGAAGTCCGTCCAGGCATGTACAATACGGAATTATTCACTGAAAATCGATGTGTCCATGTCGGTCTAGATATCGGGGGTCCAATCGGTACACCTGTGAAATCTATTGCCGATGGTGTGGTTGCATTTTCAGGATACAATCCGGCCGATGGAGATTATGGCCATACAGTCATTGTTCATCATTTCATTCAGGGCCAAAACCTGTGGGTGTTGTATGGACATTTGGATGCAGCATCTACCGAAAATTGCTCCCCAGGCAAGTCCGTTTCAGGCGGTGAAATCATCGCTTGGTTCGGTGCAGAAGATGAGAATGGTGGTTGGCCTTCACACCTACATTTTCAGTTGTCGTTTCGAGAGCCTACAACCCATGATTTACCTGGGGTTGTGACTCTAAGTGAAAGAGATCAAGCATTACTAGATTTCCCCGATCCTCGTTTGGTCCTCGGCCCAATCTACTGAGATAAGTGGTCCTTTAGTCCGACGATTGGTCCAATTGCGGTGGGGTCCTTTCCACGAAGAAGGGCGACAGCACAGGACAACCAATCCATCAGGATGACGGCATAGAGCAACGCTTCCAGATGTGATTCACCTTCACACAACAAGCCCCAAGTGGGCTCTACAGTGATGTTGTCCAAGAACCAGTCAAGTCGCAAATCGTTGCGTTCGTGAATGCCATCCCAAGAGAAGATGAGTAGACTTTGGTTGTCTGCAGCGTCAGCTTCACCCCAAGCCACAATTTCATTGTGATTCATTTCAGGAATGATATGAGACCGGGCAAAGACACCGCCATTCTCATTCAATTGACAAGCGGCCCGATAAGCTGCAGGTGCCAGAGATTGTGTGGCCAACACACTGACCTCACGATTGAGGATCGATTGCGCCATTTCAACGACGACATCTTCCTCCTCATCATCAATGAAATCACAAGCGTCGACCGCTTCAGTAAGACGCGCCAACATCTCGTCAAGATCTTCAGGCGGGCTCATGATCCCCAATCTCCATGCTAGAGCTATTTGGGTGCCAAAGATGTGGCCAAAGGCAGAACGAGGGGGCTGCCCACTTGGCAATTCAACCCAGATTTGATTGGAATTCTGAACAATTGATTGCAACTCACCTCCGGATGAAAGGCCCACAACTGAGCATCCTAGCCCAATCGCCGCCTCTACAGCGTCGAGTGTCTCTTCAGTATTGCCCGAATATGAAGTGGCGAGAACCAACCAATTCTCAGAAACCCATGTCGGCAGGTCGTAACCACGATGGGATACGAAGGGTAGGCAACCGTCGGCGTCTGAAAGACATGATAGGAAATCTCCACCTGAAGCAGAGCCCCCCATTCCGAGGCAAATTACTCCGGTAAATGTCTGCGTCTCAAGATTTGCAAGGCCCCAAGATTCTGATTTTTCCCAAGCGGCGGCCAAGTCGGAAGGAAAGTTGCGAATATGGCCGAGCATATCGCTAGCGTCGAGGCTGTTTGCTAGTTCACGCAGTGTCACCATCATTCCCCCGTAGCCGCATGCCCTTCATCGGGATTTCGCACTCTCGGCACTGCAACCCACTCATCTGTAATCCAACCGACTCGCAGTCGGGGCTGTTCTCCGTCATCATCGTAAGGCAATCGAATGGTCTGCATTCGGTAATCACGTGGATCCATGAATTCAGCAGCCGAAGCATCCCGGTTCAATACATCCACTTCGATCTGTTCTACGTATCTTGACATGACGATGGCTTTCTCTAAATCTCGCCACGAAGTACCCATTTTCTCTTGACGATCATGGGCCAAGAGAATTGGCCCATCCTTCTGCCAAGCACTCACCATCCAAAGTCGATTTCTCCAACGCAATACATCTCCCAAACTGTATCCTGGGCGGCGATACAAGACGGTCAGTCGTGTCACTTCAACTCCATCCTTTTGTCCCACCACACTATGCGTTTCTTTGGATTGTCCACCCCAACGCTGAATCATGTGGCGAGCCCAAGATCGAGCCAGTGATTTACTTCCCATCGTGACGTCCCAACCACCGACGACTGGGCCTTCTTTGGTGATGAAAAACATCGGGTCTGATTCCATGGTGGCGAGCAGTGTATCCAATGAACCCCGAAGTTCGTTGAGTTCTGATTCTTCCAACTTTCGACCAGCACTTCGAATCTGCAAGGTGGCTTCGTAGTAGTTCCCATCTTTTCGGGTACAAGTCTTGCAGATCATGTTTGAGGTTCGAACGATGACCTCGTGTTGTTCATCGAAGTCGAAGGCATCTATTTGACCATCGACTTGAATATGAATTCTCACATTGCGCTCATCGATGGTTTCGGCATTAGTTGCAATGCCAACGGCTTTTGCTCGTTCGTGAATACGTAACGAATCATCCAATCGACGCTGTAGCAAATCTTCTTCTTCAAGGAATGCCCAACGGCCACTTTCAAAATTCATTCCACATTTGGGACAACGGTACGCCTGACTGGTTTCATCACACTCCGAAATGGAATTCCGGTTGCGAAAACAAGCCTCACAAAGACGCTCGTCGGAATGAGGTGGCCCTGCCCCGCAGGCGACGCAAAACGCTTCACCAAGGGACATCCATACCACATACCTGTTCTATGCTTCAGCTGCTTCTCGCTGCTTTCGTGCCCAGATAAATGACTGCACACAGAAGTATGTGTAGAGGCCACCAAGTATCAACAGGATTGCATGGGATGCAATGAGGAGATTGGTACTGTCATCAGCCATGAGAATCATTGGCAATCGCAATCCGCCAAGTGTACAGAGCAGACCAAACATTGCGGATATGTGCATGTATGTTTTTCGCTGATCTGGATTCAATTTCGCAAGAAGTCCCATGGAGGCAATTGGGCCACCAATGAACATTGGAATCAGCGCTGTCCAACTTGCCATGTCGCTGATGATATAGGCGCCAATTCCCCAGATAGCGAAGATATTACCTACAACGATGGAAATCTCTGGCATATTTCTTCCAGCAACGGTATACGCATCTTCTGACATGAATCGCCGGCGGTGCCGTTCGGTTTTGAAGGCGCCGGCTCTAATCTTCCGAATCCTTTGGATTCGAAATTGACTCTTCGACAGCTTCGATTCTCGCTTGAACATCCTTCAATCGGTCCAGTAGTTGCCATGTGAACCATCCGATGAGTCCAATCATTACGGCGTAAGCAGCGGCCAGATATGCGACATCACCCATCTCAATCCATCCGTTGCTGTAGTTCGGCGAGGTGCCGCTCGCATTTCTGCACTTCCCAACTAACCATCGCTTGTCCAATCATCAGAATGGTCATGCCGAGGAACGCCAGAAGCCAGATCTGTAGAATCACTGAATCCACCCCACTTCCGTCCCCACCTCCAATAACTGGACCAGGGTGCCTCTCTTGCCACCAGCGTGTTGCCATGTAGGTGATAGGTACGAGGAGAAAACCGAACAATCCTATACCCGAGAACACATCTCTAAATTCGGGTGTATCCGGTTGACTGCGACGAGAGAGGACGAGAAATAAGGCGATTGCTGAGAGGACTCCATAGGTGTTCAATCTCGCATCGGTCCAATCCCATGGAACTCCCCATTCGGCCGCCCCCCATATAGGTCCTGACGTGACCACACAGAGGCCAAAGAGAAGGCTCAATTCAGCTGCGACTCCCGCCAATGTCCAGCCCCATTCTGAACGTTTCCAGAACCAAGCAAAACTGCCCACGAAGAGCATACCAAATGTGAGGAAGGAAGTCCATGCGGCAGGAACATGCCAGAATATGATTCGATAGGAATCGCCTTCGAATCCATTGGCACCAGGGGCAACGACAAAACCGAGCACCATGGCCAAGCCAGCGATTGTAAGACCCGCGAGCATCAGCCACACACCTCGCATGCTCATTCGCGTCACCTCCTGTCCATCAATTTGACCCTGTCCGCGGATGCATTATTGGCAGCGCGAACCAGATGATGAGAGGGATGCAGGTGGCCATCAATATCGATGGCCAAGGATCGGAGCACATCGAAGTATCAGAGCAAGTAGAAATCGCATCATTGGCGATGAGCAAAGGCCAGATGAGGATTAGTGACAGGAGTGGGACAAATTGTGCTTCGGCCCTCGGCATTTTCATCGCGAGTTCATGAATTGCACCACTTGCGAGATAGATACCAACGAATGGAATACCAATGACCACCCAAATCACACCCTCGTGCTCGATGCCAAAGATTGACGTGGTCAGTAATGGCGAGATTAGAATCAGTAGAACCGATAACGGATCAACTGTGAACAACCGTCCACCCATCGCAGACCACCAGTCCCCTGCACGAGCCTCCTTTGAATGGTGTAATGAGGAAAGAGCAGGGATGGCGGCAAGGAATGTTGGCACCAGTACTAGTGATCCAACCTCATTGCCAAGGAGAGCGAAGAATACCAGTATCGATGCAATCAGTGGCAGGCCACGGGAAAGTAACGGCCACATCGTTCTACGATCCAATATCGATGACCAATGAGAAACAGAGATTCTCGCATCTGCTATGGAAAGTTGTGGACTGTTCCCCTTCTCCCGAATGGATTCGACATCGGATGAATTTCCATCCATATCCAGTAGAGTCGTTGCGCATTCCCTCAGCCGCGAGTCGTGCGTTGCTATGAGAAAGGCATGTCCACGTGCCCGCAAGGTTGCAATGTCGGTTAGCAAGGTGTTTACTGATTCTTCATCCAATCCTTCTGATGGCTCATCAAGAAGGCAGAGTCGGGGTTCATCACCATAGCCAGGCATCAATCCTTGCAAGACCGCCAATCGCCGGGACATTCCCCCAGAGAGGTGCCCGATTCTGTCATGACTGCGATGATTCAGATTCCAATGCAAAAGCAGTTCACTCGTATTTCCTGTGACTCCCGACGCTTGTGCGGCATGATTGACGCGTTCACTGACCAATTCATCCCCATTGAAGCCTCCAGATTGCAATGTCAGTCCAAATGGTCGCGTCAGCATCACTTTTCCCGATTGAATGGGCAGAATCCCAGCGACCGCCTCTATGAGTGTAGATTTTCCAGAACCGTTTTCTCCAGTTAGAATAATGCAATTGCCAGAATCAATTTTCAAATTGAAATCTTCAATAACGGTTTGGGTGCCTCTACGCACCGTCAACGCTTCTATCTGAAGTAGGGCCACACCTTCTCGAATCACACACGTGGCTTGAGCCCTGCGGCGAAGAGGTCAAGCATCTGAACCGACTGAGTCAATGCATGGGACTGGAATGGTCGGGTGTGACCACTACCTTCTGGATTTATGCATTCATTTGGCTTGCTGCAGCCCTCTCGCCGCTAGTTTATTCTTGGATTAAGCGCACACCCATGGCCCTTGGAATCGGGGCTTCCCTCATTCTCTCATGGTTGGTTCAATCCATTCTTGTTTGGCACCTCGATTTTGATCTAATGCGGGCACTAGGGGCACTCCTTCCGGCATGGGCACTCGAATCCAACGAAATACATCGTTACATTACAGCCGCATGGTTACACGCGAGTACGATTCACGTATTGGGGAATGCTCTCGTCATCATCCTTGTCGGTGTCCCACTTGAACAGCGCTTGGGACGCGGAAGATTTCTGTCCATCTATATGATTGGAGTATTGGGCGGGAATATCGGTTGGACTCTAGCCAATTGGGGAAGCACAATATTTTGTTTGGGGGCATCAGGGGCCGCATTTGGCTTGCTCGGCTGTTATCTTGCATGCTGGCCAAGGGATGAAATTGAATTTCCCTTGATTCTGATTCGAAGATGGCCAGTCGCCTGGATTGCATTATTCAAATTCGGTCTTGAAGTCTTACAATATCCAACTGCAACATCGAATGTTGCTCACCTTGCTCACATCACCGGTTTCATCGCCTGTTATGTATTGGCCAAACCAATTGCAAAAGGTGGCTTGATTCCAATTGGAACGGTGGATAGTGGCCCATCTTCAAAGGGAGGTCAAGACGCACAACACAAGGCGATTATATCTAGAATGGGGGATTTGTCAACCGATCCATGGGATGGGGAATTGACGGGTCCGGCACTTCGAACCCTGCAGAGATTGCGTGAAGAAGGCGATGAACTCGAGACTCGACAAGCTTGGCTAGAGCAACTCGCAGAACAAGCACAGTGTCCAGTTTGTAAGGGTGATTTAGGTGCCACGGAAGTGGAAGGAATCACCGTACTACGATGTGTACTAGATTCGCATCATCTCGAGTGGCCATGACCTAATTCGCTCACAGGACCTATGGTCCTGATGCGGTTGGAGTTATAGGACGTCGAACGGTGGCATCCCTATGGGATGCCTATGTTGTTGAGTCAATTTACCCACAAGGCTCCAATCTTTGCAGTCTTGTTAATGCTCTTCACATCGCTATCACCATTGGCCATTGGTGATTTCTCAAATGAGATCGAAATTCCCGAAGAGCCCACAATCATCGTACCTAATCTGCCTCCTTTAATCTGTGAAAATGGAGAATCCTGTTC
>JAPYUB010000079.1 GCA_029942125.1 Candidatus Thalassarchaeaceae archaeon
CTCGTCACCGTTTGCATTATCCTCACAAGAGCTGCCAAAGCAGTGTGACCATGCGGTTGGAATTTCCCATGATGAATACAGCCTTGGTTCAAAGTGGACATTGCCGTTGTTTGTCGTGTAATTCGTCGTGTCGAGAAGATATACCAACCCCGTTCCTTCAGTGGTTGAGAGTACCTCCACAGCCAGTACTGTCAGGTGTCGTTTGTCATCAGGGCCTCCGAGATGACTTGTATCGACCATTTCGGGAAAGGGTTCTGCATAGTGGATATAGGATGCTCGTCCACCATTCTCATTTCCTGTGGGGCCACTGTCAATCTCTCCATCTTCATCTAGATCAGCAAAGTCATCCCAGTGTCCTACTTCAGGAGCACGCCAAGTGCATCCTGCTTGTGTTCCTCCAGATAACTTACAAGCAGAACCAAAGAAGAGATATTCTTCTGGTGAATTGGTTGGATGTGGGACATCAGAAATATCGAAGATTCGCAAACCAGCCTCCCAATAGGCCCCGTAAATGTAGGTGCGTCCATGCCTTGGGTCATTCACATCGTCACCGGGCCATTTCTGACTGGTCATATCGTGAATGTATATCCAACCACCTCGGGTGGATTCCCATGCCACCTCAGCCTCCCCAATCTTGACGATTCTAGGCAAACTGTTCTGAAGGTCAAAGTTCAGATGTGCAATGGTGATGCCTCCACAAGCATCCCCCTGCCCGATGTCACAAGCAGTGTAATCCGGATTTGCCACAAGAATGTACCATTCTTCATCAATCATCTGGGTGTAGAGATTGTGTGGTCCACTCGGATGATCTGCGTCGTACCATGAATCCACGTAGTGTGGATTGGTTTTGTCGGTGACATCAATCAATGTCACACTGACTTGCACAGGATCATCCCAATTGCCGACATTGGGGTCAGCGTAACCTGAATCGACCAGTTGGTTCTGTAAGATTAGAAATTCGTTTCCATTGTATTCAATGTATTTGACATCGAGAACTTGAGTGTTTGGATCGTTGTAGACACCCACCACTGTCGTATTGGTTGGATCGGTGACATCGGTGATGTGAACATCGTTCCAACCGGCTTGATAGGCATAGACTCTACCATCGGGCGCAGTCATCACCTGAATTTCGGCATTTCCTGGGCTGGTGAGTTCGTTAAAATCTGCGTATTCTATATTTGAACTACTCATGTTGTGATGGGTCGGGTCTAGGTGGTCATGTTCTTCACCTTGTAAAAGCGGGTCCTCCGCCCATGATTTTTCATTTTCATCAGCCACTTCACCGGTCATGTCCATCATGGCGACAATGCCCAGCGAGGCACTCGCAAGGAATAGGAGGCCGGCGATGATGAGGCCCTTCGCCGTCTCCATGGGGCGCCGACCCTATGGGTCGGTTTTTATTTATCTCAGTCGGACACCCCCCCTTCATGCGCGGTGGAATGTTTGCTCTGCTCCTCGTACTTCCTCTTCTGTCCGGCCTTGCGGCAGCACATGAGCCAGATACCTTCACCGTCATCGTTCGTGAGGATACGCATGACCCACTGGGGGTCAACCTCGTCATCAACGACACCGTTCAATATTACAATGCAGATAGTCGAGAGAACATCACCCATCAAATCGGCTTGGATCTAAATGGAGATGGCGATTTCGACGACGAGGGGGAATTCTCGTCTGGTGTCCTGAATAACGAGTGCGACTGGGATAATGACAGCGATTGCCGAGTTGCTTGGATCTTCGTCATCAATGACACCGCACTGGTTGGAAACTACATCCTATCTGATTTACATTCAGATGGAACCGAAATCGAAGTACGCTTGAACATCACTTTCGATGATCACAGTTCGGGAGCTCCTGTCATTGGTGAGTGTTTGGGCGATTGTGAGGAAGATGAAGTGGAACCCGAAATGAAGCGTTCCAGTCAAACAGACTTCCAGAAAGGACTGATGTTGGCAGGTCTGATGATGTTCGGCGGGGCTTCTGCCTTGTTTGTCGCGACTCTCATGCAGAAGGCGTGAGTGCAGGAATCAACGTCAGTAACATCGCCTCTGCTGAGAATGTCAATGTCCATTCCAGAATGGCCGATTCCACCAGATGCCCGGTCGCTACGAGAGCAGTCATGGCTTGGAATGAAAAGATGGCGACTGCAAACAAACACCATCGAACACGATTGATTGCCCAACCACGCCAACGGATGTCAGCATCGAGTTCTCCTCTGGCATAGGTGAGCGTGGCAATCCAAAGCTGCGCTCCCCAGAAAATGTTCATCGCCCAGAAGATGTGCATGATGAGACTAGTGTTGAATGGATGGCCGATGAGTTGCATCATCGAAAAGCCGATGATGATGCCTGTAATGAGTGCCGTGACATTAGCTACATTCCGTTTGGTTCCCTCGGGTTTCGAGCGGTGAAATACCTCGAAGGAGAGCAAAATCATCAGAATCCCTCCGGTGAACAAACCGAAATTGAATACCATTCGTTCGGGCATGAATGCGCCTGCAGACGATATGAATGGAGGAAACCCATCTTCGAAGATGAATCCATCGTCCTCTAATCCATCCGGTGCTTGGTCGGTCAGATCCACTCGTTCATCCCGCGCACCGCCACCCAGTTGCATCATCACCTGACTAATCAGGCAACTTCCGACAATCAGGATGACGCCCAGTTGAATGGCTCGGCGAAGTTGCAAATCGTTGAATATTTGCTTCATTGCAATGACCTCAACGCCTCGACATCGAACAGGCTGGCAGCGCGTGCCAGTGCCTCATCAATGGTGAACCATCGCACCTCTTCAATCTCATCTTGTTTCGGTTTGAATGTCGGTTGGTTCTGAATTTCACATCTGTATGTGAACGACAGAAATTGAATCCCTTCACTGGTGAAGATTCTCTCGTCAATCTGTAGGAGGTCATCCGAGTCGATTTGCACGGAAATTCCCAACTCCTCAAGAACCTCTCTCATCGCCCCCTCGAGGGGATGTTCAGCATAATCCACAAATCCACCAGGTAATGTCCAGTGCCCGGTGAAGAATCCACGTTTCGCTTTGGCCATCAGCACTTCTTTTCGTTGATTCTGAATGATGACTTTCGATACGACACGGTGCATGCTTCGATAGACGCATTCGCGTGCGAGAGGGTCGACACACCCATCGGAGATTAGTTTGTCCTTCCATTCCCAACTCTTGGGCCATTCAATCTCTGGAAATCCGTACACAACTTCGTGGTAATCAGTTCCGAATTTGATACGATTCACACGCCTCTCTGTCCATTCAATTCCCATTGTAAGCACTTCAGATTCTGTTGGCAATCTCAACGCGATATCACCCACTCGTCCCATGGCTGCTTTTTGGGGGCCAACACCCTTGAGATTCACAAGCAGGACTTTCCCGTCGTGCTCCAGGTAGAGCGGTCGAGACATGTTTCACCTCAATTGCCCAAAAGTTCGCTAACTGCGTCTCGCTCTTCCAATAGTACAGCGACATTTTCATCAATTTTTGATTGTGCAAATGAGTCGACAGGGAGGCCTTCCACCACAATCACATCACCATTTTCACATCTACATGGGAAACTAAACACAAGCCCTTCAGGAACTCCATACCAACCTTCCGAAGGAAGAGCCATTGAAACGATTCGTCCATTCGAACCTTGCCACCAGTCGCGCATGTGGTCGGTGGCAGCGGAGGCTGCGGAGGCTGCGGAGGATGCCCCTCGTGCTACGATAATGGCCTTCCCCCGCGTTGCCACAGTATCTAGAAACGGTCCTTGTAACCATTCTCTGTCGAATACATCAGTTGCGATTTTCCCATCGACAGTCCCGAAACGTGGGTCTGGGTACATCGTGTTCGCGTGGTTGCCCCAGATGAATACATCATGTATCTTTGAAGCAGACACTCCTGCACGCTCTGCCATCTGCCCTACTGCTCTATTCTGATCTAGGCGAGTCATGGCGGTAAATTGCCGGGAGGGAATACTAGGTGCGTTTGCACAGGCAATTAGCGCATTGGTGTTACAGGGGTTGCCCACAGTAATGACCTTCACATTCGGTGAGGCCACCGCATCGATTGCCTTACCTTGCCCAACGAAAATTGGACCATTTGCAGCCACGAGATCGGATCTATCCATGTCTTTTGTTCTGGGTCGTGAACCAACCAGAAAAATCGCGTCCGCCTCTTTGAATGCAATATTGGGTTCATCTGTGCCGACGATGCCATGCACCAGCGGGAATGCAGAATCCTTCAATTCCATGATTACTCCGTCTAAACGTTGCATACCAGGTGGAATCTCCAATAGCTGAAGGGTAACGGGCTGATTTGTTCCAAAACAATCACCACTCGCGATTCGCCATAACAGTGCATATCCAATGTTTCCAGCAGCTCCAGTAACAGCAACACGAATTGATTTTTTCATTCCATTGCCCTCGCTCATGAACACTCCTCGCTGCGCAATGGGCAGAGACTCATGTCCATAGGGGTTCCCTTGCAGGGTAATCCTTGAAGAGGTGGAGGTGACACCCGATTTCGTGGAAGAACGACGCCGCGCACTCCTCGCTCTCGTACTCGTCGGAGCGGCTCCAACAGTATCGACTCTACTTTCATTTGGCATTGGTGTCGATGCCATATCACAAACCATTTTTCTGTTGACAAAATTGTGGCTACTTTGCGTCCCCATAGTGTGGCTCCTCAAAGTTGATTCAGGAACATTATCGTGGTCAAAACCAGAGCAAGGAGGCTATGCGATGAGCATTGGACTGGGTATTTCGATGAGCATTGTGATTCTATTGGCGTGGTTATTACTCGGTGATTCTATTGATGCAAATTTGTTGAGAGATGCCCTTGAACCGGTCGGTTTATTGGATCCACGGGTGTATCTCGCCGCTACAATCTACTGGATTTTGATCAATTCTTTCCTAGAAGAATTTGTATTTCGCTGGTTCTTGGTCACCAAATCAGAGATTCTTGTTGGGACTGGAAATCCAGCCATCATCTTGTCCGCCCTAATTTTTGTTGTTCACCATACGGTTGCTTTGGCCATCTTCGGGTTCCCATGGTGGGCCAATTTAATCTCAAGCATCGGCCTATTCGTTGGTGGCGCAATATTCTCGTGGCTCTATATCCGTTATCGAAGCGTATGGATTCCATACATTGCTCATGCCATCTGCGACATCGTCGTATTCTCAGTCGGCGCAATCATCATTTTCTGAATCCCTGCCCTCCGAGAACCTGCCACCGAGTCCGCATGGTTCAATAACTGATTCTGGGTCGATTAAATCATACAACCCTATGGGGTTGCTGACTGGATTAGGGGTGATGCAATGAAGTTGGGTGTTTTGGTTGAGAGTGGAGATGAAACCCGAGTCGCAATCGTCCCAAATTCGATTCCAAAATTGATTAAACAGGGGTTTGATGTCCTAGTTGAATCGGGCTCTGGTCGTTCATCTCATCATGCGGATTCCGAATATGAAGCGAAAGGTGCAACCATCACCACTCGAGAACAGGCAATAGGATGTAATTTGCTGGTCTGTATTGGACCCCCTGACTTCTCTAGTCTTTCGGAGGGCCAGATTGTCGCTTGTGTCGCTGATCCATTCCGCCACCCTGAACGTGTCCGTCAAGCGATGGACAGCAAAGTTATACTGATGAGCATGGACATGATTCCTCGCCGCCTCTCGCGCGCGCAGGCGATGGATGTCAATTCAAGTCAAGACAATCTCGCTGGTTACAAAGCCGTCCTCATGGGTGCGTCCCATGTTACCAAGGGCATTCCAATGATGACCACCTCTGCCGGTACCGTAAGGCCCGCTAAGTTCGTTATCATGGGCAGTGGTGTTGCTGGATTGCAAGCCATTGCTACGGCAAAACGCCTTGGAGCGATTGTCTATGCTTCCGATGTGAGAAAATCCACCGCTGAACAGATTGAGTCTGTCGGGGGCCGTTTTATCGAGGTTGAAGGCATGGATGATTTTGAGGATGAGTCGGGATATGCCAAGCCATTGACACCCGAATTCATTCAGAAGGTGAACGATACAGTTTGCGAAGTTGCCGCCGATGCTGACGTCATCGTGACAACTGCGCGAATATTTGGTCGTCCGGCTCCCATCACAGTTCCCGCATCTGCAGTATCAGAATTCAGGGCTGGTTCTGTCATTGTTGACATGAATGCCGATGTCGGCGGGAATTGTGAGCTCACCTCTCCCGGCGAAGTCATCACCACCGAGAATGGAGTGACAATCGTTGGCATTACGAATCTGCCAGGCCGACTTGCATCTACAGCAAGCATGCTTTACTCTAACAATCTGACCACATTTGTCAGTTCATTGGTCAAGGAAGGTGAAATTGTCATCGATCCAGACGACGACATTCTCTTTGGCGCCCCTGAAGGGAGTGATTTCTACGTTGCAGGTATGGGTGGAGTTTTGGTTTGCATGAATGGTCAAATCCACGAGAAGCAAACGCGTTTGGCAGGGGTGGTTGAATGAGTTTGACTTTGACCGCCTTGGTGGCTAGTATTACCGTGTTCGTCCTCGCGATTTTCCTTGGTTTTGAATTAATCAGCAAGGTTCCACCCACACTCCACACACCGTTGATGTCTGGAGCAAATGCCATCTCTGGAATCACCATTGTCGGCGCGCTGATTCTATCCAACACCGCATTCAATGATGGCCACCCTGGTTTGTCGGCTTGGCTCGCATTTGTTGCCTTGATTATGGCCACAATCAACGTGGTTGGTGGTTTCATGGTCACCAATCAAATGTTGGAGATGATCGCGGGTAAGAGAAAACGAAAGGGAGGTGACTGAAATGGTCGCATCTGTTGTATGGGATATTGGGTATCTGGTCTCTGCTGCTCTTTTCATTCTGGGGATTAAGCGCCTATCGAGCCCCAAAACAGCACCGGCTGGAAATCGCCTCGGAGCCTATGGTATGCTCCTTGCTGTTTTGGTTACAATGGCAAAGATGTACAGCGAAGAAATCGTCGGCCTCGAATTGAGTGTCGGTGGCTTGGCCGTAGGCACAATCATTGGTGTATGGATGGCCGTACGTGTTGAAATGACAGGCATGCCTGAATTGGTGGCTTTGTTCAATGGATTTGGTGGTGGCGCCTCTGCTTTGGTCGGTCTTTCCGAAGTCTTGGGGCGATTACAAGCGGGGAATGTCCCTAGTCCTGGAATCGAACTCTACGCCACATGGGTGGCCATTGGCATGTCTGGATTGATTGGTTGGGTCACGCTAACTGGAAGTCTGATGGCCATGGGCAAACTCAAGGGTGGCTTCTACATTCCATTTACCAAGAAGGACGATCGTGGCCGACGGAAATGGGTCAACTTCCCAACATGGGGTCCTCCTTGGCTTAATTTCGTCAAGGTAAGCCTACTGGTGGCATCCATTGTCCTCATCGGGATGACGATTCAAGAACCTGAAAACAAAGATTATATCTATGCTCTAGCCGGAATTTCTGGTCTTCTCGGTGTTCTATTTGTCATGCCCATCGGTGGGGCAGATATGCCTGTTGTCGTGAGTCTGTTGAATTCAATGTCCGGTATCGCAGCTGCCTTCACTGGCTTCGTGATTGGAAACAATGTTCTAATTATCGCTGGTTCAATGGTCGGTGCAGCTGGTCTGATTCTGACCTTCATCATGTGCAAGGCGATGAACCGGACACTCCCAGCGGTTCTCTTCAAGTCGTTTGGTGGTGGCGGGGGTAGAGAAACGGTTTCTCGCACCAAAGTTGGCAGTGATCCAGAAGAGGTTGCAATGGTTTGTGA
>JAPYUB010000080.1 GCA_029942125.1 Candidatus Thalassarchaeaceae archaeon
GTTGAGGTCACCGCCAAACGATCAATGAGTGTCCACATTCCATATTTAGTGATGGAAGGAGAAACGGGCTTGGTGACCAATGGAACCACGCTTCAATTTAATGTCAAAGGCAGTCAAACTCTGCGAGTCATTCGATCTCATCTCTTGGTGGGTCGTCAATCTCTATTTCCACCTCGATGAATCTCCAATCTTCTATGAAGATTGATTGAAAAAGGCTGTCGTTTCCGCTCAAACATGGGCCGTCCATGCATTTCAGTGTCACTTTCGATGCTGATGCTCACATCTCTTCTGGTCATCGTTCCACCTGTAGCCATGGCGGACGGACCCAACGAGATTGTTGAACCCATTTGCAATGCCAATCGAAATGGCACTTGGACAGTCGGCCTCATCTATTGTGATGACAGAGTGAATGAGGATTACACTATCTTCGCCCCGATGTCCTCCGCCACCACCTATCTGATCGATACCCACGGGCGAATGATTCACTCTTGGACATCGCCGAGTGGTTTGAGTCCGGGGCTTTCTGTCTACATGCTTGAGGACGGCGACCTGCTCAGAACCACAAACATCGGCACCGGCGGCGGTGGCTCGTTCAGCGGCGGTGGTATCGCTGGCAAGGTTGAGCGTCTGTCTTGGGACAGTCAGGTTGAATGGGAGTGGTATTACGTTGGAGATTCAAAGCGCAGCCACCATGACATCGAACCATTGCCCAATGGGAATTTCCTGATGATTGCATGGGAAACCAAGAGTACGGAGGAGGCTGAACAGGCTGGCCGCGATCCCAATAAGATGAGTCAGAATCAATTGTGGCCTGACCACATTGTTGAGGTCGAACCGGTCGGCACCGATCAAGCCAACATCGTCTGGGAGTGGCACATTTGGGATCATCTTATTCAGGACTTCAATCCGACCATGGACAACTACGGTGTGGTCGCTGATCATCCAGAACTGCTTGATGTCAACTTCGCGGATGCTGTGGGGCCAAACAAGTACAAGAGTGACTGGATGCACTGCAATGGAATCGATTACAATCCCATTCTAGATCAGATTGTACTATCTTGTAAGAACACGAATGAGATTTACATCATCGACCACAGCACCACTACTGAGGAAGCCGCCAACCATTCGGGTGGAAATTTCGGCAAGGGCGGTGACATTCTGTATCGTTGGGGCAATCCTGAAGCCTACAGGGCTGGCACCGCAGAAAACCAGCAGTTATTCGGCCAACATGACATTCAATGGATTCAGGAAGGCCGTCCGGGAGAAGGCAATCTGATTGTTTTCAATAATGGAGCTGGTGGCCGTGATTATTCTTCAGTCGATGTCATTTCACCGCCTCTAGTCAATGGGGAATATGTCATCCAATCCGGCAGTACTTGGGGTCCAGTATCACCCAGTTGGTCCTGGGATCAGGGAACCGATATGTATGCGACATCCCTCTCCGGTGTCGAGCGATTGGAGAATGGAAACACCTTGGTCACATGGGGTCCCCGTGGTACGTTCTACGAAGTCAATCCCGAAGGTGAGATTGTTTGGAAATACATCAATCCAGTCGTTGGGAATGGGCCAATGAATCAGGGTGACACAATCCCTCAGGGACAGAATGCAAACAGCCAGCAAAACACAGTCTTCAAGACTCACAGATACAACAGTTCGTTCCCCGGATTTGTGGGCAAAGATTTGACTCCCGGTGATTACATCGAGTCGTGGACGGACAACTGCAACAAAGAGGAATCCATTCCTTGGGATTCCGATGGCGATGGTTGCATCGATGATTCCGATGGTGATGGCGTCAAGGACAATGCTGACATTTGCCGTGGGTACGACGACAACATCGACGTTGATGCAGATTCTATTCCCGATGGATGCGATGATTTGGTGGACTCTGATCAAGATGGAGTAGATGATTCACAGGACACTTGCCCCGGTTTTGATGATGCTATCGATGTTGATGCTGATGGCATTCCTGATGGATGTGACGACCTATTGGATTCGGACGGAGACGGAGTCTCGGATGAAGACGATGCTTGCCCGGGATTCGACGACAATATCGATGTTGATGCTGATGGTATTGCAGATGGCTGTGATGATCTGATTGATACCGATGCGGATGGAATCACCGATGATTCCGATGCTTGTCCAGGACACGATGATTCCATCGATGTGGATTCAGATGGGGTGGCCGACGGCTGTGATGCGCTCATCGATTCTGATGGTGACGAAATTTCGGATACCAACGATACCTGTGATGGACATGATGATGCCATCGATGTCGATAATGACGGTGTTGTAGATGGATGTGATTCACTCATCGATTCTGATATGGATGGCGTTGCGGACAGCGAGGATTTGTGTGCAGGATACAATGACACAATTGACCAAGATGGCGATGGAATCCCTGACGATTGTGACTCGACACCTATGCCGGTAGAGAACCAAACCAACACGACTGACGATTCTCCATTGGATGAAGACCCCGGAAGTTCAGCCGCACATGATTCAGATTCATCCGGTTCGCAGATGACCTACGCCGTCATTTTCGCTATCATTGGGTTGCTCATAGTTTTCATTGCAGCCGGTCGTTTGTTGTTCATGCGATCCCCTGAAGAAGATATTGAGTGGGGTAATCCACCCCCACTTGACGTGTTTGCTTCACCCGTACCCGAACATTATCCCCCCGAACAAACGCAGCCAGTTGCAGCCTTGCCACAAATGGGGACTGTCATCCAAGAAACGGTCGCGCAAGGGCCACCATTACCTGCAAGTGGTCTACCAGCCGGATGGACCATGGAACAGTGGAGGCATTACGGCCAACAGTATCTGGACGATTTGACTGGTCACAACAATGGTTGATTCCGCAACCATTCTAAATCAGAGATGTACAATTGACGAATGTCGTCTAATCCAAGCACCAGCATCGCCAGTCGCTCAAGGCCCATGCCCCAAGCGCACACTGGCCATTTACAACCCAGCGGTTCGGTGACTTCAGGTCGGAAGATTCCAGCCCCACCCAACTCCAACCACTGGCCACGCCACTTCACTTCAACCTCGAGTGAGGGTTCGGTATAGGGGAAGTATGCCGGTCGAACTCGAACCTCTGGATAGCCCATCTTTTCGTAGAATGTTTTCAGGGTTGTCACCAGCATCGGAAGGCTCGCCCCAGGTTCCATGATGATGCCCTCAATCTGATGGAATTCGGGCAAATGGGTTCTGTCCAAAGTTTCCTTTCGGAACACCCGACCAATGCCGAAGACTCGGCAAGGGACATCTGGGGTTTCTGCCAGATATCGGACCGTGTTCACTGTCGTATGGGTTCGCAGCAATCCCTTCTTGCTCTCATCTTCAGAGAATGAACCTCCCCAACCGGTGCTGCCGGTTTCTCCGCCCCGTTCGTGAATTGCAGTCCAATCATCTAGGAAATTCTGTGCAATATCGATCTTCTCCGGATTAGTCAGATAGAACGTGTCTTGCATCTCACGGGCAGGGTGGTCTTGTGGGATGAACAACGCATCCATGTTCCAGCCTGCCGTCTGTACGAAGTCACCATCAATCTCGTCAAAGCCCATCTCAAGGAAGATGCTGCGAATCCTCTCAGTCAATGCCATCATCGGATGCGGTCGCCCTCCGGCAGGAATAGGTGCATCCAGCTCGACATCATAGGGCTTGAAATCGGCTTCGCGCCATTCTTCGCCTTGGAGCAGTTCGGGTGTAATCTGTACGACCTGCAATCGTTCTTCTAACGTTGAATCATTCAATCTACGCCCGGCATCAGTCAAACTCCAAGTTCGGGTGGTTCCTTCGGTGGATTCAATCAATCCCTTTCGCTTTCGGAAGTGGGCCAAGAGTTCAGCATCGAGATCAGATTCACCCGCCCCGTTCACGCATTGTTCAAGGAAGGATTTGCGAGCAACCAACGTTACAATTGCGGCATCGGTGAGTTCAGGGAGAACAAATGCCCCTTTGTCAAGAGCACAACCAAGTCCCTTTAGCAAGCCCACTCCAATTCCGGATTCCTGCTTGGAAGCAACCTCACTGTTTTGCAAGTCTTTCATGCTGCGGGTATCGGTATTTTGTCCTTCCAACCAATCCCAGAGCCTTTGTTCTAGCAGTCCGTTCTCTAGAGCAGCGGTCCCTTCGGGGCCGAGTGACCATACCGTTGTCTTGGAGGCCTCAATTCCCACCAATCCATTCTCTGCGAGTCCTAGACCTGCTCCAGCAACGTGTGCTTGATCATCCCAACCACACTCAGCCAAGACCTCGTCTAGACCCCATGTTTCGTCAGGTCGAGAGCGCAGTGCCTTCAGCATCCGTTTCTGGTTGTTGGACAGTTCCACGTACAGGCCTCCATAGGAGGCCTCTCCACCTCTTGCTCTTGACCGTTCCGTGAAAAAAGGAGGCTCATTCCTCTTCTTCCCAGAGTTCTTGACCACAGCCGGGACAATCGTATGCACTGGGTTTTCGACCGTCAATCCACTCCAATTGTCCACAAGAACCGCACAAAATACTGGTTCGAATTGGATCATCAAGTGTGGTATCAACTCTGAACATCACAGAGCCACCCGCACCAGGTGGAAGAGGGTCAGACTCAGGTGTCCATTTGGATATGTCCTTCTCGGACATTCCCTTCGGTTCTTCATTCATGGAAATAGCCCAGACCAACATGAGGCTACCGGCAATGCCAGCGGGTGCAGCGATGGCCAGACCACTGGCTCCGGGGAGGCCAACGGAAACGCCAGCGGCAAGCAAAATGAGCGTCCAAGAAGCGATGAAGATATTGTTTCGCAGATGTTGCACTGCCACCCCTCCCTTCAATATTTGATGGCCGTTCCATAAATCAGAATTTCGACACCAGAAGTTCGATCATTACCGCCTTTGGTTTTGGTCATCATCGTCGTCTCAATTCGCAAGTTGATGACTTCATCGAATCCTGCTTCTGCCACACTCTCTCTCAGACGCTGCTTGGCTTCCCTGCGCGCCCAGTCGACGACCTTCGTGTAGACGTTGATTTGACCGCCGAAGAGGCTCATGATTCCGCCAATCCACATCTGTACCCAACTGGGTGACATCACCACACTGGCCATCATTACCCTGAATTCACGAATTTCACGATTTCCGAACGGTTTGCTCAAGGTTGTTAGCGCATCTCCTGTAACCGCCGCAGCAGATTCACGTTCTAGCAGAACCTTTCTTTCGCGGGGCTGGTAAATCGTGGTTGCAACAAGACTCAACAGCCACGGTCCGACTACACATCCACAGGCAATGAATATCCCGATGAAGTCGCCATCAGCCATGAGATCCCCTCACTGAGCGATTACTGCAGTTCCATAGGCCAATAATTCGGCAGCTCCACCAGCCACTGATGAGGTTGCGAATCGGACATTGACTACCGCGTTCGCTCCACGAGCCGATGCATCCTGCAGCATCCTGAAAAGCGCTTCATTGCGCGATTCTTGAAGAAGTTCAGTGTAGGCTTTGATTTCGCCACCTGCAATGTTCTTGAAAGCGGCACCAATGTCCTTGAAGACGTTCTTGGCGCGAACGGTCGAACCACTGACTACACCCAAAGATTGGGAGATAGTCATCCCAGGTATCGTTTCGATATTTGAAAAAATCATGTTTTGTACAGCAGAGGGTTGCATGATGGTCGCTTGCCCTAGACAGACCATCAAGGTTGAGTATCCTGTTATTCAGTGCTTCCAGCCGTGAATGTGGTGTGGAAGCCACTCTCTTCGACCTGTCCTTTGTCCTGACTCTTCATCGAACACATGATGATAATCAATAGCAGGAAGATGTTGCAGACCAGTGTGCCGCCGATTTGTAATCCGGATTGGATGGACATCCAGAATGAATCCTCAAACTCTGGAAAACTTGAGTAAAATTCGTTCAGCATCTCTTGAGATTTCCATGCATACCAGAATTGTGTTACTGTTAGGAATGCAAGCCAACCATAGACGACTTTGTAGGCATTCGGATTCAATTGGAATAGCATGAAGATGGCAACGATTGCAATCACGCTGGAGATTAACCCCGTCCCGATTTGAAACGGCCTGAGTTCTTCCATATCTTCCATCAAATTTGTTGTTGCAACATAGGTATCCCATTCCCCCTTTGTGGCATTCCAATCATCCTGCTCTTCGGACGTTCCATCCGCCGGATAGGTTCCCGGTTCTTCGACCTCCCATTCACTCATGAATTGGTCATAGGGGATGATGGCTGAGATTACGATGCCAATCAGCGAGAAGAAGACCATTATGGTCAAAAAAATGGCCAATCCCCAAGACCACCACTTGGAGGGCCCAGTGTTCACATGGCCAGTATGTCCCTGCCACGGTACCGTCTGCATACTCTGTCCTCAGGCACTCATACGCCATGCATCCGCCAAAATACCTGCGGCGCGGTCAGCGTTGTAGGTGGGGATTGAACACAATCCAATTCTGATTCCACCGTTTAAGGGGACGACATACAATCCTCTGGCAGCCGCTGCCAATGCAACCGGTTCTGGTGTATCATGCGGTAAGAAGGCGAAGTAGCCATCATGGCTCGGCAACAGGGGCACACCCTCTTTTTCGCAGCGAGAATTGAACAGTTTGCGACGCTTGATGAGCATCTGTTGAAGGCGATCTCTCTCACCCAACCATCCGACATACTTGTCGACATCTGAATGGATCGAATGTAGAGTAGCTTGCGGCAGTCGCGCTGCTCCCGACCAAGTACCACGTCCGGTGTGAAGCATGACCTCGACCAACCTGTCCACAAATGCTCGATTGGGATGCATCATCACCAAGGCTCCGCATCGCTGTCCATACAACGTGTGACTCTTGGAGGCTGAGAAACCGAAGCAGACCAGCATGTTGCTCGGCCAGATGCACTCCTTGGCGAACTCCGCCAAGGTATCGCCCCAGCCGTGATGTTCCTTCGAATAGGCCGCATAGGCACCATCGATGAACAGGGTTACGCCCTTGTCTGGATTGTTACCCGCTGCCTCGGCGAAGATTGTTAGTACGCGCTCGCGACTTTCGGATGTGAGCGACATTCCAGTCGGATTGTGAGCGGGGTCGTTCAGCCAAGAGAGGACGTGTTTCTGATCCTTCATCAGTTGACTGAGCATTGATGTCAGAGCCTCTTCATCGATTTGAGAATCTTTTCCATGCAATGGCCAAGTGGCGGTGTTGATGCCACATTCTTTGGCAATCGTGTTGTAAGGGCCCCAATGCAACTCGCGCAACAGGAGGGCATCGCCAGGTTCGAGCAGGTTCCGCGCAGACATATACAGCGCCCCAGTCCCTCCCGGTGTGATGATTGCATCCGTATGGATTCCGTGATGTTGAATCACTGAGAGTCCGTCACCCATTGCCAGTTCCTGTACCATGGTGCGGAAGTGAGGCAGGCCCGGTAGGGGTGCATAGGCACTCATCTCAAGATCCGCCTGCTCACGCAGTGTCTTGGAAACCATCGGGTTGACAGCGAGTTCTCCACTGTCTTCCAATAGGCTGCCTACGGTGCCGTTGATGGCGTTCTGGCCACTGGCCTTTGCCTCCTGATATTTGGCGAGCCATGAGAAGATAACGTCTCGGCCAGCCTTGGAGGTGGCGTGGCCTGGAAGCATGGTTGCTTCGACTTCCTCAAGACTCCATGACTTGGCGCCGTCGGAAAGTGCAGCAAT
>JAPYUB010000081.1 GCA_029942125.1 Candidatus Thalassarchaeaceae archaeon
GGGAAATGTCGTTGACGCGCAAGTGGCGCATCAAGACCCCAGAACACCTTGACGATACGAAGTGTACCTTGACTGACTGGCTCAGAAATGTCACCGCCAGGGGGAGACACAGCACCAATTACGGTGACTGAACCATCCTCGCCTTCAAGCGTCTCTACACGTCCTGCTCGCTCGTAGAATTCTGCCAAGCGACTGGACAGGTACGCAGGGTATCCTTCCTCACCGGGCATCTCTTCTAGACGACTGGAAATCTCACGCATCGCTTCGGCCCATCGACTGGTCGAGTCGGCCATCAGTGCCACGTCATAACCCATGTCTCGGAAATATTCAGCAATCGTGATGCCGGTGTACACCGACGCCTCACGGGCTGCTACAGGCATGTTGGAAGTATTGGCAATCATCACAGTTCGATTCATCAGTGGCTTTCCGGTGTTTGGATCAATCAGGTGAGGGAATTCATCCAACACTTCTGTCATCTCATTACCGCGCTCACCACATCCAATGTAAACCACAATCTGGGCATCGGAATATTTGGCCAGAGATTGCTGAGTCACTGTCTTGCCCGAACCGAATGGACCGGGGATTCCAGCAGCGCCACCCTTTGCAAGGGGGAATAGGAAATCCAGAATGCGCATACCTGTGACAAGCGGTGTATCTGGAGCATATTTCTGGGTGTATGGTCGAGGCGTTCGCACCGGCCACTTCTGCATCATGGCAATCTCATAACCATCGTCTAGAGTACAGACGATGTGGGTGACATTGAACTCACCGGATTCGATGCTTGTAACCTTTCCACCTTGACCAGGAGGGACCATGATTTTGTGAACAATGGTTTCAGTTTCCTGAACTGTACCCACAGTCGTGCCAGCACTGACCTCATCACCAACCGATACTGTGGCCTCAAAGTTCCACAATTTCTCTTGATCCAATCCATCAGCGTCAACACCTCTCTCGATGAATGTCCCCATCGTTTCTGCGAGAATCGGCAGCGGGCGCTGGATGCCGTCGTAAATTTGCTTCAGCAATCCGGGTCCCAATTGAACCGATAACGTCTGACCGGTGCGTACCACCGGTTCGCCCGGGCGGATGCCGGACGTATCTTCATACACTTGAATCACAGACTTGTCGCCGTGTAGTTCGATTACTTCGCCCATCAATCCTTCATGTCCTACTCGCACAACTTCATACATCCGTGAACGGATGCCTGTGGCCGTAACCACAGGTCCTGATATACGGTAAATCACTCCATTTTCATCACTCATTTTTCGTCACTTCCTTTTTTTTGAAATTACTTCCATAGATCGACGCCAAGCGCCGATTTGATGGACTCTCGGAGGGTATTATCCTCCTCAGTCCCAATGCCCAAAACCGTGGGCGTAATGCTGTCTGCAATCCGCGAGCGGAGTCTGTCAGACAATAGAGTAAGATTTGCACTGTCAAGCACGACAATGCCGATATCCTTCTGGGTGAGTAATTTTCGCATTGTATCTGCGAGTTCTTCATCACCATCTGGATGATGCAGGTGAGTCACGCCTGCCAATTGAAAACCGAGTGTGAACTCGGGAGTTCCAACAACTGCAATCTCCATCTTTTCACCTCAGATACTCATGTGCGCTTCAATGACCTCATCAGAAAGGCCAGCCGCCTTGCCACGCACGAGCAGACGGATGTTTCTAACCTCGAGCACCTTGCTCTCGAGATAATAAATTACGGGGAATGCGGACAAAGGATTGCGGTGACTCAATCGCCTCAAGGAATCTCGTTGTTGTGATTCAAGATAAGTCACGACTGGATCAAGGCCGCCTGATTCACCGGCCGCTTGAATCGCTTCTTCAAGACCTGATGTGTCCATATTGGGTAATCTTCTAAGAACTTCAATCAAGGCTTCTTCAGATTCCGCCTGGGCGGCATTTCTAAGCATATTGTCCCGAAGTTTCTGCCCGCCTTCTAGCATCAATTCACTGCGCTGTTCAGTGGAGATATTCTGTCGCAGTGCGCGCAGCAGATTGATGATGTTTCGATAATCGATTTCTGTTCGAAGATGAATTAACAGAGCCCGATGTTGGTATCCACTTGATTTCAAAGCCGAAACCGCATCCCTGTAGTAGTGTCGATCTAGAGCATCCTCGTATACCTGCAATGGAGCATCCGAATCGACGCCCGATATGCCAGAACCCCATGGGGTTCCGCGCATAGAAAGAGCGGCATCTGCCAATGTATTGCTCTGATTGGCAAGTTCCAGCCAATCGGTGTTGAGATCGTTTTCCTCAGGCATGACCATGTTCGCCAAATCTTCTGAGGATATGCTGCTGTTAACGGCGCGCAATACGGTCTTGGCGTTGTGATAAGAGAAGCGCAACGCGAATACAGATACGATACGACGCAATCGACCTTGACAATAACCCATAACCTCGCTCAAATCTCGATCGAGATTGTGACTCAACGCTACCTCAATCAGGTCAGCACCGCTGAGGCGTGATGAATACAGATTGAGTTCTTTATTATAGCCAGCATCTGCGATACTGGCAGCGATTGTGTCGGGTCCTTGTTGCATCAGTTGACGCATTTGGGTTTCATTCAGTAGATTGGCCTTGCGCGCCTTACTACGAGCAGAGGCATTGGCCCAATTGCCACGACCGACTGCGATTTCACCCATTCAAAACCCTCTCATTCACCAAATAATATTGTACTTACATCGCCAAGGCTGGTTTCCCACGCTGTGCGCAGGCGACCCTCGAAGCGATAATCGATTACGACCGAGCCATCCTTGCTTTCAAGAACGAAGCCACCAATTCCATCGATATCGTCGCCGAAATCAATCGATTTGGCAGATTGTTCCAACGCCTTTCGATCCTTGGAGACCGGGCGGAGGGACATGCCATCAATTCCAGCTTCCATGGCCTCTGAAACCAGAGACTTGAGCATGTCAGAGCGGCCCTTGAACTTGGCCGAACTAACCGCTTCAACGACTTGTTCCCATGTGGCGTCGAGTTCTTCCCTGCGAGCAACCAGTAGGCGCTGTTGATTCGCCTGTCTTGCTGCAGCGACAGTTTCAACTGCGAGTTGCTGACTGCTTCGCTCAGTTCGAGCCATGACATCTGCATGGTAATCATCAACTTGGCCTTGGGACTCTTTCTGGATTCCTTTGGCCTCCTTCTTGGCCGCTGACTTGACCTTCTTGGCCTCGCCCTTGGCCATTGAGCCAATTTCATCCGCTATATTGTTCAGAGACATACGTTACCTCCAATTTTGTCTGGTTTTGTAGCTCCTATCACAGCAAAAACATTGCTAGGAAACCGAACAAAACGACGGTCTCGGGAAGCACAGTGAACAGCAACGCGTGACCGAAGCGGTTTGGGTCTTCAGCGATCATTCCAACCGCTGCAGCACCAATCGGACCTTGTCCGAGGCCAGTTCCAATACCACAGCCAGCCAGGGCAATACCTGCGCCAAGTTTGGCCATCGTGTCTTTGTCATTCACAGATGCTTCGCCTTCATCCTGAGCGGTCGCGAGGCCTGCAATCAGGCTCACTGACATCAGAACAAGCAGCAATCGCAACACATTCTTCAGATTCATCTTCATTTTTTTTTTCCTCCATTTTTTTTTCCTAATTAGTATAGTTTGATTATTCAATCTCCACTCGACCGGGCTTGAACCCGAACGGCTTGAATGGCAAGCCACTGCCTTCGTAGAACTGCATCATCCACTCGACGAAGTGGAGACGCACAGTGTGAATGTTAGGACTGAATACACCGAGTACCAGTGCGAACAATTGGACGGCCAGCCATGCTATGAGAATCACAGGAATCAACACATAATCTAACACGCCCGCGTGCGAGAGGTCGCTCAGAGTGTGAGCCAAGCCTTCGTACAGCATCTCATTTCCCGTTGCAGCGATTTTGACGCCGACAACACCGACGGCGAAAATTCGAACATAGGAAACCACCTTGGGCAACAATCCCAGAGATTCAAGAATCGCCAGAGGGATGCCAACAGCACCCATTTTCTCATAGTGGTAAAGTAAGACCATCACCATCAAGACGCCGATGCCAACCAATACGAGGCCAATATTGAACATATTATCGAGAAGAGCCACATATTCAGTATCTGTATGTCCTGGCTTCACGAGGAATGCGTAACTGAACAGGAAACCACCGACGAGAAGGAACATCCACGATCCCTTCTCAAACATGGCATCGACCCAACCGTGAGCTTTGACGATATCACGGAAGCCAAGGATGAGGCCGAGCATGATGTGGGCTACACCCATGTAGATAGTGAGAAGGATAAGGTGTTCGAGGTTAGCGGTGACACGGTGGAATGGGTAGGCTAGAACAGCACCGAATTTGAGTTGCAAAACGTAGTGCATCTCCCCCCCATGAGGATACAACGCTGTCATCCAAGAAATCCATCCCGGTGCGTGAGCCTGTTCCCAATGGTAGTGTCCATGAGCTGCCTCACACTGAGCAACTCCGATGATGCCCTCAATATCGCAATGTCCATGCGGAAGGAATTCAAATCCGGCAAATTCCCCATAAATATAGCCGAATATGACGGTCGAAAGACCGATTGCCAGTAGGAATCGCGAAGCATTTCGCATGGTGTCATCAAGTGGGAATCGCCGCCACATGAAGGCACCCATTCCCATGACTGCGAGCCCGTATGCCATGTCACCTAAAATCATTCCAAAGAACAAAGGATAGGTGATGATCATGAACATTGTAGGATCTACACGGCCGTATTCAGGGCGGCCCATGACATCAGTAAGCATCTCAAAGGAGCGGGCATGGTTGCGAGGTGCGAATGCAATTGGAGGCAACTCAACAGCATCGTCATGGTGATGACCATGATGTGCGGGTTCTTCGAAATCCTCAATCTCGACATAGGTGCAGACCGAGGACAGAGCATCCGAGACCTCCTCGGAACTACGTGTCATGACCCATCCATCCATCACGAAGGCGTGTTCACTAACTGCTACGCGTACGGGAGCTGTGTGAATCGTGAGATCGCGCTCAAGGAGTTCTAGTCCACCGAACAGCATACCGCCATTTTCAGCAGACCAAGATTCGGATTCGGATTCAAGCACAACGATTTCGGATTCCAATGTGGCTTTTCTCTCAGAAAGTGTGACAATCAACTCACGGGGCTTACCCTCACCTTCTGGGATTGCAATAGGTTGGAAATCATATTCCCCAAGGGTGGCATGAACCTCATCGGCATCCTTATTGCGACTGAATATTGCAACAACGCCTTGTTTTCCAACCTCACTGCTGAGGAAAAGAATGCGATCACCGAGAGATTCGATGGCAGGGCGAGCCTTGGAGAATGAGCGAACAGTTCCGACATGGGAAGTCAAAGATTCATATCCATCCATGAGTTCTAGTTCAAGGCTTAATGGAGACAGTTGCGATAGTACAGAAAGGGTCTCGTCAATCTGAGCAATCTCGGCATGTTTGGAATCAATTTCCTCGAACCGAGAAATCGAAGCCTCTACCATATCATCGATTGAATCGGAAAGATGGCTGCGAACATCCGATGCATCCATCAATTCGGTTTGACGCTCAGCTTCAATCAATGCAGCGCAGCCGCGGATTCGAGTTAGACGACGGCTCACATCTTCAGAGGCGTCCTCAGGTTTTCCTAAAGACAAACCTTCGTCATTGCCAACATAATCATTGATATGGATGGCTCTGAGATCAGCGACGACTCGAACAGTTGCCGCCAATTGTTCCCGCGTTCCCGCCATAATGAGGCGCGACATCGATTCTGTCGTGAATTGACTCATTTGGAACACCGTAATTCAGACTGATTCAAGATTTGTGGAACTTGGAGATGACCATATCGATTGCCTTGGCACGATTCTTCTCGCCACTATCATGGACATTGGCCAATTCAGAATCTCCATCTGAACTGACGGTGGCTGCTTCCTTTTCTGAAGCAGCGCGGGATTTCTCAAGAATTGCATTAGCTTCTGCGTCAGAACCCTGTCGACTATTGAAGACGGTTTCAGCTGCATCTGCTCTGGCTTTCATGACCAAATTAGAGGCCTCCCTCTCAGCCTTTTCAAGCGTCGCTTTGGCGTCCGCTTCGGCGTCTCTAATCGTTCTCAAAACATCGGCTCTTCCCATGGTATAACCTCTGACGGTGGAAGCGACTAAAGATGGGTTTATGATGATAACGATATGGCATTGAGACGTAGTCTCACGGAGATTGTGAGAAAACCACCTGAGGATTGAACCAAATATAGGATTGAAGGCCGCCTGCACAATGGATACGGAACGCATTGGCACGGAAGATTGGGCCGAACTACAGCGGAACCTTGAATCAACCATTCCAGTGTATGACCGAATCAATCGTTTTGCCACCTTAGGTCAAGACAAAAGATGGAGGAAAATGGCCCGCAGTCTACTGCCTGCGGATGGCCATATTCTCGAAGTTGGATGTGGCCCAGGAACATTCGCTGAGATGATTCCAGGCCGTGAATTGACTTGCTTAGATCCAATTCCAGCAATGTTATCTGTCGCCGACAAGAGAGTCAATTCAAAGCGAAAAACACCTGCGAAATTTGTTGAGGGAGCCGCTGAAGAAATGCCCTTTGACGATGAAAGTTTTGAAGGCGTTTGCTCTCTGTTCTCATTCCGAGATTGGTATGACAAACGTGCGGGTCTTTCCGAAGTGCTACGCGTACTGAAACCGGGGGGGTCTTTGGTGATTGTAGACCCTGCCAAAATGAATCGAGTTCACGGATGGTTCGGATATCTATGGATGCGAGTTTGGGTGGGATCATACGCACGATTCATTTGTCGAATAAAGGACCATCCTTGGAAATGGTTGACTAAGACATACGTTCATTTTGGAACGACCAACACCTATGTAAAAATGCTTGAGGAAGGGGGATTTGAAGATGTCAAAGCGAAGGTGATTTTCCCCGGCATGGCAACCATATGGACTGCTAGGAAAAGGAAATAGATCAGATATTGTTCACAATAACCAGAACATTCGACGACAAGTGACTGCTCTCCAGATAATCCCTCGCGTAAGCGGATTGAAAGCCATGTTGAGCATCCAATTAGGCAGACGAAACATCAAGTTCCCAAATCGAAATGCGCGCTTGGAGTTTCGCATAACCCTACCCATCTGTTTGTTCCATCTATGCTCGTATTCTTTGAGTGACGTGCCCTCAGTCAGATGTTCAGCGATGACTTGACCGGCAATTCTGCCACCGATCATCGCTATGGTGATTCCCGCACCATTAGAGGGCAGGACCATGCCAGCAGCATCACCTACCAAGAGATAATTGCCCCTGACAAAGGTTCGAATCGTACCAGACATTGGGAGAGAACCAGCTCCACTGAATGAAATTTCACCGTCGTACTTGGAAATGAATGCCTCTGAGTATTGGTTTAGGTTGCGACCCTTGGCGAAACGACGCTGGATACCGAGGCCAATGTTCGCACCGTTAGATTTGGGGAACATCCAAGCATATCCTCCGGGAGCCATAGAACCAAAATGCAGTTCTACTGCATCACCGAAATCACCATCCATCAATACAAATTTAACTGGAATCTTAAGAGACGATTCATTCCAATAATCTCGACGCAGTGGGTCGT
>JAPYUB010000082.1 GCA_029942125.1 Candidatus Thalassarchaeaceae archaeon
CATATGGTCAGATGGGTTTGTGCACACGACCCATACATCCCATTGTTCAGAACAGAGGGTGTGAAAAATCACCCTGGTCCAATCACCGACAAATCGATTCGGATAGGTTGGATGGGTCTATCCGAAAACCCATCCAACTGAAATTACCTGTTGGAAGGGCTTTGCGTGGGCCAGTTTAGTCGCTACCCATTGAAACGTCGGATTATCCCATGTGACTTGAGAGCCATTGATCGAATCCAGCCTTTGGCATGGCACCGGTTTTTTGATCAATCGGTTGACCATTGTGGAAGAGCACTAGATATGGAATACCTCGAACACCAAATCGTCCCGGTGTCAATGGGTTCACATCGGTGTTTACTTTTGCAACCGTGAGATTATCTCGTTCAGATGCAATCTGATCCAATACAGGAGCAATCATCTTGCAAGGACCGCACCAAGGGGCCCAGAAATCAACAAGAACCCACTCATTTCCAGTCGTTACCGCTTCAAAATCAGCATCTGTTGCTTCAATGAGATTGCCTGCCATATGGTCACCATCCCGTCCGTTCTATTGACGTCCTATCAACCTGATGTCCGTCAATTCAACAGGTCAATGCTTGAGAACCGACTCCCCCTCGGTTCAATCAGGGGCACCTTTTATGATTATCACTCCAAGCATTCTTACTGCGGATTTTTGCGAACTTGGAAAGACCATGGATGAGGCCATTTCGTCCGGTATCGATTGGATTCATCTCGATGTCATGGATGGCAATTGGGTGATTAATAGAACCATCACATTTGGCCCAGCCCTCATCAAGAACATCCGTAATCGCGTCGGACCTGACATCTTTGTCGATTGCCATCTAATGGTGACTAACGCCGAAGAGAATTGGGAGCAATACGTCGATGCAGGGGTCGATCTCGTCATCTTCCACGTTGAAGTGGTGGCCGACATACCTGCTCTCATCGACAATCTACACGCGCGCGGATGTCAAGCAGGGGCCGTGCTCAATCCAGCTACCCCAGCATCAGCGATTCTTCCATACTTAGAGAATTTGGATCTAGTTCTCGTCATGAGTGTAGTTCCAGGAAAAGGTGGTCAATCATTCATGGCGGAAATGGAAGGTAAGTCGCGAACCTTTCGTGCCGCCATCGATGCTCAAATCGCATCTGGTGGACGCGCTACGAAACTGATGATTGATGGTGGAATCAAGGCTCACAATGTGGCGCAGGTCGCTGATTGGGGTATCGAGGTGGCCGTTGTTGGGTCAGGTCTAATCAATGACAAAGGCACCATAGCAGAGAATCTTGTTGAGATTCAACAGGCTCTCAACGCCTGAAAAGGGTTCAAGAAGAACGGACGGAAGGGGGGGGACATGCCTACTGTCGAGTGGATGGAGGACGAGGTTCGAAAAGCGGTCCCCGATGCCATAGAGATTATCGTTGTTGACCTCACAGGTGGGCAGGACCATTTTCACGTCCGTGTCGTCAGTTCAACCTTTGAGGGCATGCGACCATTGCCTCGTCAGCGCATATTACTCGGTCATTTGAAACCGTATATTCCATCTGAAATCCACGCATTAGATCTCAAATGTCTAACACCTGAGCAAGCAACGAAGGACGAGGGTGAAGTATTCCACCCACATGCCAATCGTCGTAGTGATGCTGAATTTGTGGGTATCAACATCCGTAAAAAAGAGGAATAAATATGACTGAATTTAATTGGACACCTGATGAACTATCTGAACTTGTGAATGCAAATCGCCTCGTACTCTTCATGAAGGGTACTCCAGAAATGCCACAGTGTGGTTTTTCCAATCGTGCGGCTCAGGTATTGAAGGCGCTTGATGAACCGTTTGTGAGCGTCAATATATTGACTGATCCACGTGCGATTCCGAGCGTCTGCGAATGGGCTGATTTTCCGACGATGCCTCAAGTCTACGTCCACGGTGAACTCATTGGCGGTTCCGATATCGCACTTGAGATGTATGAATCAGGTGAGCTTCAGGAGATGCTTGCTGAAGGCAATTCTGAGTAGGTGAAATCGATGACGGTCGACGTGAATCGTCGGCCGATGCTGATTGCTCTCGCAGGTGCTACAGCCATCTCATTTTCTCCTGTTCTCTTCATCTATTCGGATACGAATCCCTCGACAGGTGCATTCTTTCGGATGCTCTACGCTCTACCTGCTTTGGTTTTGCTCGCTTACCTTGTGCGCAATGCTGACACACGCTCCTCCCGAACCCGCTGGCTGGCCTTCGGCGCCGGTCTTATACTCGCACCGGACATGTTGGTTTACCACAGTGCGATGATTTTCATTGGCATCGGTATCGCAACACTCATCGGAAATTCTCAGGTCATTATCGTAACTCTGGCGTCGTGGAAAATGTTCGGTGAAAAACCGAATCCCGCTATCCTCATTTCATTACCAATCGTGATGGTTGGATTAGCCCTCATCTCTGGCATTGCAGATTCAGATCCCTACGGCGAGGATCCTGTGAAAGGTGTCATCTTTGGAATCATTGGTGCTTTTTTCTATTCCTTTTTCCTCATCGTGTTTCGTTATGCAAACAAGGAATTGGCCCCAGTATCTTCCGTGACATTCGACGCCACAGCGGGGGCCGCTCTAGGCTTGTTGGTTCTAGGCTTACTTCCCCTCAGTAGTGCAGCGATTGATCCCCTCGTTATCGAGCCGACATGGCCGGGCCATGGTTGGCTCATGCTGCTGGCGTTGCTCTGCCAGGTCGCTGGTTGGATGGCCATCGCCCACGCCCTGCCCCGTCTGCCAGCAGCTCACACTTCTTTCGCAATTCTTCTGCAACCAGTGCTGACGTTGATTTGGGGTTATATCATCCTACATCAGGATGGGTATTCACAAAATCAGGTGATTGGTATATTCCTCGTACTGGCAGCCATAACTTCGGTTACACTCTACGGTTCTGCTACGAACGAAGCCGATGCTATTGAATGAAGTCTCCACGCTTCAATTATGGAAGTAATCAGAACCACCGTAGCCCCAATGATGGCTGCAAAAGCAGCTTGCTCTGCTGGGTTGTGTGAACCAGGTATGAGGACACAACATGCGATGAGGTCCGCGATTATTCCAGACCACAACAATGCTGCATATCGTAGCGGTCTTTCACTCACTTGAACCAAGGTCAGTGGTACGCTGGCGAACAGAGCCAATATCCAAGCCAATAGCAGCCAAGAGAACACGACAGTTGCCTTATCAGCATAATCAGGGAACACCGCCATCAATGCTTCCATACCAATCAGACCACCGATAAAGAATCCAGGAATAGAAGCAACACCAATGATAATGGCCGCTCGTTTTGCACGGTACCACATTTTCTCACTGTCATCTCTGACCTCGCCAAACCATGACAGCATCACCGCTCGAATCGATAGGACGGGTGCATAACCAGCGATGAATGCGAGCCATGCGATCTGAAAAATTTCAACCTGGACGGGAGTTGAGATTAATCCTAGCATTAGTTTCTCGATTCGAACATTGGCTACCAATGCAATTGCGGCCAATAAGAACGGCGTACCTAATCCAATGAGTTCCTTCCCATCAGCCGTTGACGTTTTGAGTTCCATTCCCCCTGTTACAGAAGTAAGGCGTCGTTCACCCAACCGAATGGCAATCAGCATGGCTCCCATGGGTCCGACGAGAGTAGCCAATGCAAGGGCGATTGGATGAGCACCGAATTGTGATACTGCCAGTACGATTCCGGCTGCAGTCGCCCCACGATCTACAAACCGAACCAATGCTTCCTGTCTAGATTCACCTAATGCTCGCAGGGCCGCGCGATGTGCATAGGTCAGAATCTGAACACATGCAGAGAGTGCGAGAATGAAGGATGCGACCAACCAAGATTTTGATTCACCGACCCACATCCAACCCAGTAAACCACCGGTGACGATGATTGGCAAAGCAAACCGAATTTGAATTCGTAGACATCGATGCACTAGATCGTGTGCAGCGCTACCCAATCGTTCCCCATCTCGACCGATGAGAGTCGGTAATCCGAGATCGATGATGGTCGCTGTCACATAGAACAAATCGAGGAGAAGAACCCAGCGTCCATAATCCCCATCTGTGAAGGTTCTAGTTAGAACGACATGGACAGCAATTCCAACCAGAAGTGCCGCCAAATCTGCGGTAGAAAGCCATAGCGTATCCCGCTCAAGTCGAACACTGCGTGTCACCTCTTCACCTCGAGCAGCATCTCGTGCAATGCCTCGGTGCAATTTTCCCAAGTCATGCTACGTTCTGCCTCCTGTCTAGCCAATGCCCCTAATCGTTTCCGCTCATCAAGGGGAAGTTTACACAATGTCTGCAACGCTATTCTACAGGCTTCATCATCACCCAGTGGAATCAATTTCAGCCATTCAGCATTACGGTAACGCTCCAAGCCACTGACCTCTGAAGCGACCACTGGCAAGCCAGCAGCTGCATACTCAGCAACTTTGAGTGGAGATGCATGCCTCCAAACATCACGATTCGGTAAATGCAGCACGCCGACATCAGCACCTGCCAATCGGGAAGCGACATCTCCTGAACCTTCTACTCGGGTCATATTGGATAACCGATGAGAATCATTGCCTTCACCAAAGAGCAGGAGGTTGACTCCCATTTTTGTCAATCGATTGAGTTCCCGAGAACGATCCAGAGAACCATGGCAAACGACCAGCGGGTCACTATTCATCTTGGTGCTCTCAAATGCCGTGATATCGACACCAGCAGGGACAATCACTGAGGTTTTTCCCCAATCCTGGGAGCCTTCCATGTAGGCGCTTTTTACCGCTCTTCCTACACTATGTTCTCGCGCTATGTCCCACGCTTTGTTGTATTGTTTTCTTTGTAGCCAACCGATGATTCCAGAGGTGATTGGTGGACTTCTGTCCATGATAACCCAAGGCAATTGTACACGGCCCAATTCGCTTGAAGCTCCTTGAACGCCTGTCCATTCAACGATTGCTGCACAATATTCGTCAAGTTCAACTGAGTGTAATTTCTCAGCGATACTTCGGTTAAACGTCTGGTGCCCACGACCTATTCTTGTTGACCGCTCCACTCTATGTTGTCCATCAGGACTCATAAATTCGATTTCCCAACCGCGTTTATTCAGAGCCGTAGCAATCCCCTTTTGTGTTGTAGCGGACATCTCTGAAAATCGACGATGAGTGATCCACAGGAGTTTCATTGTGCCACCTCATCATACAAATTTCCCCACAATGGAACTACTTGTTTCAAACTGTATTTCTTTGCTTCATTGGGCCCCGCAGCAGCCATTTTCTCCCACTGCTTGCCCTCCATCAATTGCTGCATTGCTTCGGAAAATGCTGATGCTGTTAATTCAACAATCATTCCAGATTTCTCAAAGACTCCTTGACTGGCCTGTGATGCCAATACTGGCATCCCTCTGGCCATGGCTTCGATGACCGACATTGAGAGCCCCTCCCATTTTGACGGTGACAAAAGTGTTCCACATGTATCCATGAGCCTTTCTTTCGCTTCACCATCAACCCAGCCATGGCCGATGATTCCGATCTCATTGTGCTCGATTCCAGTAATATGCAGAGTTACATCTAGACCTGTCGCTTTCAGCATTCTTGTCGCTTCCATCGCAATTCCATGACCTTTCATTGGATTTGAACGCCCCATCAAGAGGAACTGTGTACGATCTCTTTCCGATGACTTTGACACATTAGGTACGGGATTTGGGATGACACTCGATTCACCCAGCCAAGGAGATAAACACTCTTGCCAAGTATCTGTTAGAACTACTGTGTGAAGTGTGGAACATACACGATGAACATCAGGCCCTCGTTCTTTGCAATGGCGATCAAAATCACCTGAATGGAGAGATAGAACGATGGGTACGTTGGCTCTTTGTGCAATTTTGATGAGTCCCTTCTTTCTCTTCCATGACCAACGAGTCGCTGTGTGAATATGCACGATATCGACATTTCCTCTCATCAATCGTTGGTCTAATTCATTGCGAACTCTCCACCAGGTCTTCAAGACTGAGATGACGCCCCCATCGGCATGGCTTGCCATAATTTCCGACTTCCATCCGTCGGGTGGATTGGCAGCAAGGAGTTGGATTACGGCCCCCATTCCACCTTTGGTCTGCGAGGGTCCGACGTGAAGCACCGTGCGCATCGCTTTCCCCTCGGTCGGCTCACGACGTATCTATCGAATGAAGGGCTCGCCGTGGCAGTTCTCGACGGTGTGCTTATCGTTGACCCTATCAGGCGACCTATTGGAGAGGTCGATGATTGAAAGGTTAGCCTTCCTCACTGTGCAGGTTGGTGCAACGATTGCTGTCATCCTTCCTTTGGGAATTCATTGGTTGTTGAATCGTGGCTGGATGCGCCAAAACCCACCCGCGCCCGAGGCTTGTAAGGACGAAGATTTACCCCAATTATGCATTGTAGTCCCAACATGGAATGAAGCCAATGTTATCGAATCGAAATTGGATGACCTTGTAGCCCAACGGTATCCTGAATCGAAGCGTCGCCTCATGTTAATTGATTCAGCTTCTACAGACCAAACCGTGTCCATTGCCATCAAGTGGAATGAAACCCATGGGCATGGCTTGGAAATTGTACAGATGCCCGCGAGATTGGGCAAATCAGCCGCCATTAATCGGGCTATGCAAGAACTGACTGAATCAGATGAAATTTTCGTTATGACAGATGCAGAGGCCACACTCGAAGATGGTGCGCTGCGTCGCATTGGCCGATGGATGAAGGATCCCTCCATCGGAGCGGTTTGTGGAACATTGACTGACACAACTGGTGACTCTACCTATCGTGGCTGGTATCGGTGGTTCCGTTCGGGAGAATCCCGAGCAGATTCAACCCCCATCTTTGAAGGTTCAATCGCAGCCTACCGGGCAAGTGCTCTACATCCTGTGGAACCGGGTGCCAATGCAGATGACTCTCAACTTGCGGTTTTGGTTAGAAATGAAGGATTGCGTGCAATTTCTGATGAATCTATTCGTTTCTCTGAGTCCCCCATTACCGACGATAGAGAGTATCATGATCGCTCTGTAAGAAGGGGGCAGGGTCTTTCTCGTCACTTTTGGCGGCAGAGGTCTCATTGGTTTAGAAATGGGCGTTGGGGCACTATATTGGGGCTGAATGGCCTACAGCACTCGATATCGCCATGGTTTGTTCTGATTGGCATACTTGCTGGATTCGCACATGCAAGTACGGTGTTTCTGATTGGATGGTTCGGCGGAGAACCAATGTTCTTGGATCGGGCTATGTTGTTGGTTGACGCATTGGTCTTGGCAAGTCTTGGATTGGGAATCACGGGGCTTCGAATCCCACTATGCGCATCTGCCGTTGCCTTTTTGACACAGAATCTTCGCCTCGTACAAGGCATGCTTCTCCTTCAGTTCGGACGTAGTTTGCATCAATGGGATGCCAGCGAATCGAATCGACGTCGACGCTGAAACAAAAAAATGCCCCTCGGTGGCGCCGAAGCGCCACCGAGGGGCAAGTGTGTTATCCTGGTTTATGGTTTCGAGTTAGTCGCTGTTACTGAGAGTAATCTCAAGCAACTTGGACGTCGCTCGTACCAGCAACAGTGCTGCCACGGTATGTGACGTACA
>JAPYUB010000083.1 GCA_029942125.1 Candidatus Thalassarchaeaceae archaeon
CGATTCTCGCATAGCCCTTGAGCATAAAGGATTTCTGAAATCGTCAGGGAACCCCTCTCGCTCATTTCGAGTGAGACGGTACCCATTCAACCGAAGGCAACGTCAAGAACCATCATCACAGAGAATCCAATCATCACACCCATAGTCGCAATGTCACCATTGCCTCCACGGTGAGCCTCTGGAATCAATTCCTCAGCCACGACGAAGATCATCGCACCTGCTGCAAAGGCCAGAGCATAGGGGAGGATAGGGGCGGCTGCAATCACAAGTGCCGCACCTAGTACGGCGGCGATTGGCTCGACCGTGGCGGACAATTGACCCCAGACAAAACTCTGCTTCCGTGATAGGCCCTCGCGCCTGAGGGGAAGAGATACCGCTGCACCTTCAGGGAAGTTCTGGATGCCAATTCCAATCGCCAAGGCGATGGCCGCACCCACCGTTGCCCCGGGCAATCCAGAGGCGGCTGCACCAAAGGCAACACCGACTGCAAGGCCTTCGGGAACATTGTGAAGGGTAATCGCTGAGACTAGCAGCATGCTTCGATGCCAAGATGTCTTGACGCCCTCAGTCTCTTCGGGTGGGGCACCCGGATGTAGGTGAGGAAGAAACATATCGATTATTCTCATGCTCACACCGCCTAACATGAAGCCGGCTAATACCGGGAACCAAACGGGTAGGTCCTTGCCTTCAGACAATTCAAGAGCTGGAGCGAGTAGGGACCAGAAACTCGCAGCAATCATCACACCGGCTGCAAAACCGAGCATGGCATCGAGAACCTTGCGATCAATCTCTTTGAAGAAAATGACCAAACCCGCGCCAGCAGCGGTCATGAACCAAGTGAATAAGCCCGCAATCAAGGCTTGCTCAATCGGGCTGAAACCCTCCATGAAAGTAACAAGGCCCATGTCAATCAAGGAAATCGACACGACATTGGTTGAAGAACATTCTCAAGAGGCAAAGCCTTCTCCCGGATTCGATGACTCAACGAGTCCTTGAGTGGGCCACAGCGAGATTGCGGGAAGGTGAACCGGTTGCCTTGGCCAGTGTCATCACAGCCCAAGGCAGCGTACCCGGCAAGCCTGGTGCGCACATGGCGGTCACAGAATCCGAAGTCTACGGAACCGTAGGTGGTGCAGGGCTGGAACTCAAAGTGATGAATCATCTTAGAGAAATTCTAGAGACAAACGAGGGGCGAATCGAAACCTATCAGTTGCAGAAAGAGGCTAGCAGTAGTGCGGGAACACCCTTGAACAGTCTGTGTGGAGGAATCCTCACCGTCTCCATGGAGGTGATTCAACCGATGCCACATATCTTGCTCGCAGGCGGGGGACATTGTGCACAAGCGATTGCCGATGCGAGCGCACCTCTCGGTTGGACCGTATCTGTTCTCGATGTACGACCAGAATATGCAGCCGAAGAATTGTGGCCAGATGCAGAGGAATGTATCTCTTCACAACCTGGAGATTTCCTCGCGCGCGAAACAACCGAATCTCTGGCTCGCTTCTCCCATATACTACTTCTGGGACACGATTGGGCCATCGACGAAGCCCTGTTGATTGGGCTTCTCGAACGGACTGAAGGGCGTCCTCGCATCGGATGCATCGGTTCAAGATCCAAATGGCAGGCCTTCGAAAAGAGTGTACTTGATTCTGGTCTTTCACAAGATCTTCTTGAAACTGTCATCTGTCCCATTGGAGTCAGCATTGGAGCCGAATCACCCCAAGAGATTGCTATTGCCGTTCTCGCACAAATAATTGCTGAAATCAAAGGGGTTGAACCCATTTCGCCAACATGGAGAGATTAATCCTCATTGAGGAGCCTTCAATTATTCAATACACCACACGGTTGCCTATGCAAGTTGTCCACCTACACTGGAATAGGTCTAAAATGGCTGGAACGGGTATTGATGACCTTTTGGTTCCATGTTCTATGTTGGAAGTGGTTGCGCACCTCTCAATCACTGAGACTGGCGTGAGACAATTGATGCGATGCGATTTCCGCGAAGGATTCGGTCCTGAGGATCTGTCCAATTCAAAATATATGACATTTGAAACGGTCTTGCACCCAGATAATGAGAGTCCCCCTGTCGTCGTCTTCAACACCCATCCACTCGCAGTTGCCAGCAACGTCTTCCCAGATGTCTCTGTGATTACACCATACACATTCTCTGAGGGTGGACTTTCAATCTCTCTTCGTGGACTTCCAAGTGGCATCAGCAATTTCCTTACAATGGCACAAGAGATCATGCCCCCTCCAAATATCAAGGTCTTGAACGAAGAAGATGTTGTAGTCGGACCTAGAGACTTGTTGGGGGGACGTCAATTAGAAGTTGTTCAGGCTGCGGTTCAATGGGGATACTATGACGAACCAAGAAGGGTGTCGTTGCGACAGATGGCGGAACGTCTCAATATAGCTCGATCAACAATTGGGGGGCATCTGAAGACCGCCGAAGCGACACTCATGCGCTGGGTGATAGAGCAAGAGTGAGTCACTCTTCTTCGTAGTACATTTCAATCTCATCTTCATCGCGCATCAAATCGATCTTAGCCATGTATGAACAACCGAGCAGTGAAGCGATTCCTAGTATCCATATTAGTAGGGTAATCTCATCGATGAACATCGCATCGTCACCATCGAAATTGGTCCAGTAACTGTAGGGCTGCCTGTTCGTTATGACGGCATCCTTGAAGGCTACAGATTGTTCTTCAGTCATAGATGAGGTCTGAGAAATTTGGAACACGGGTTGCAGGTCATCCATCGTCGGATCAACTGCACCGATTCCGCGAGTATCGAGGTAGAAGTAGGAAGTTAAATCGCCCGCGATTGCAGCATTGACATTGGGCTCCATTTCCATGACAACAGTGCCACCAAAGTATATCGGTAGTGCACCTGGGAATATGTCCAAGATGTTCTCTTGAGCGAGCAACTTCGCTTGAATCGGGTTATCGAGGGGGTCGACAGTGAACGTATGCGTGTGGGTTTCGATTCCGTAGACTGAACCCTTACCGGTAATCTCACTGGTCGCTACAGCATATCCACCAAGATTTGCCGTCGCAGGAGAATTTGCGGGGAAATAACTGCCCACAGCACCTGATTGAACCACAGGATCGAGAAGACCGTATGCGGACGCATTGCGTGAGGGGGTACGCCATGGAAGATGAATGTCGCCATCTTCAGCGATAATCTGGCCGGGTTCATGATTTCCGACTTCTCCCGTATAGACGGAATATATCGAAGCCGAATCGGTCGAACAAGGGCCATCGACACCGAGATTATTGGGGTCCACACAACCGAAGTAAGTTGCGTTCTTCTCCAGTGATGCCCAACCGCTAAGCGGATCTTCCCAGCCAAACAGCCATTGATTCACCGTTTGTGTCTTGAATGGCACCACATCGAGGAAAGTCTCCAACAGAGGTTCGAGGAACTGGTCGAACACCGTGTAACTGAACAACCAGCGAAGGGCGCTCGCAGAGTTGTTGTCCAAACCGTAGATTTGAGCGACCAGCGAATCATTCCATTCGTGAACAGTACCACCTGAAATAGGGATGAAATTTTCATCCATTGGAACCGAATAGCCCATGATTTCGCCATAGAGGAAATCCTGTGCAAAATCACCAATGATGGAATGTGTACCTGTGAATAGACCAGCTGTAACCTCAGGGTCTAAGTCAATCAACTCATTACCGTACACAGTACTCCACAACGGTCCTATTTCTGTACCTACATTGAGGCTCAGAGTGATGTATTCGTGATTGATTGGGTCAATTGAACCGAACGCTTCCAAGAACCATTCATCGGCATTCATCTTGCCCGAACCGCCCGCTAACACCATCTCGAAATCAGTGTCGGCTAGGAACCATGCGCCAGCCCAGTCCAAACCTATTCCAACCAATTCGGTGTATCCAAAGCGAGAGGATTCATTCATCGTGTATTCGTTGAGGGTTGCGAATGGATCATCCTGTGCACCTTGCAGGAAGTATGTGGAGCCGCAGAGAATCTTCTGACTGTCGCAACGCAGCAGGCCCACAAGGGTCCCATCCACTTCGCCGAACAGCAGATTCTGGAGTGTGGGTTCATCATCGACTCGCACCCCGGTCATCTCTTCCAATCGGTCATTCAAATCATCGTGACTGGCCGATTCAAGATTGGCCCCCCCACCATGTGCAGTGAATCGAGCATTGATGGCATTGTAGATCATCGCATCTATCATGCCAGTCATGTTGACATCAACACCGAATTCACCCATAGCAACATAGCCGAACAGTGTTGCACGATTGACTGAATTTGTTCCATTGTCTGGTGCCCCGCCTCGAATCATGAGCATGGGGCCAATGTCGCACGTGAGTGCGATGCAAACTGTGTCATCACCGGGGTCCTTTGCGTCATACAGGACATGATTAAGAGTGGCATTGGCGAGTTCTGATCCACCCCACCCAATCTCGTTCATCATCACTTCCGCACCAGCAGCTGAGATATCATCACTGGTCCAAATTGAGGGAGCGCGCTCACTCATGTCAACATACATCATGTCACTCGCGTAAGCACCCTTGACGAATAAGGAGCCAAAATCTATGGCACTACCCGCCGCTCCAATCTTCTGCGTGTTGTAGAGGATGTTGATGTTGGTCAATTCAGTATTGCCAGACAGTCCGCCGGACCACTCATAGACATTGTATTCGCGATATGTGAGTGTGCCCGCAGTTGAATCATGATACAGAACCTCACGCTTGGTGGTCAATTCGTAAGTGATGGGGCCCATCTTCTCGAATTCCATCTCGGCAGAGTCATTCTCCTGCAATTCATCGACGTTTGTGAGATTCCACGCGTAGAATGAACGGGTCGATACAGCATTGAGCCATTCTTCGTCCTCCCAGGTGTCATTGGTCATCACCGTGGCTTCCGAGAGTTTCTCATCGACCACTCCCATGACGAATGGTGAGACTACGAATAGATTCATGCTGATGAGAAGAATTCCCACAATCCCCAGTGCGATGGCCTTGGCGTTCATGGCTTCGCACCCACGGGTCCAATGAATAAGCAATACGGATGAAGGGGCATGAAATTATGAGTGTAAATTTCTGTTTGGGCAGGCTCAAGGTTTAACATCCAATCAACGAATCCCCACACATGGTATTCGGCCTTCGCGACAAGGTCATGATTAGCGTCGGTCTGACCTTTCTTCTGTTGAACCTCACCCTTCTACCGATTGTGTTCACCGGAGCAGTGCCGGATGCTGTGAATGAGAAATTCGAAACATACCCATTGGATGCCGCCTGTGGAGAGGATGGAGATTGTTCGACTGTCGAGGCTGATTGGGCTACCTCTACCGCTCAACGTGATTATTACGCCTGGGATGTGACAAATCTGGCTGAGGTCATGGACACAGGAGCCACACCGACCTATCAGAAAATGGGACCATTCACCTATGACATTACTTCGACGAAAACGCTCATCGAACATGATGGAGATGCGGGAGAATTAACCTACAATCTCGTCAAGTCGTTTGATTGTTCTGCAGACAGTGTGATGCCCTGTGATACCGAAATCACACAATTGAACATCCAATTCAGACCCCAAATCATCGGCGCTACCGGTACAGCGTTCAATGGCATCATGGATCTCACTAAGATTGGCTTCGCGAGCGCGGTGATGAAACAGGATCTCAACACCACGCAAGCAGGTATTGCCACCTCGCAGTACATCACCTCAGTTACGAATGTCGGGGGTGGGGCCGGATATGCGAATTATGGTATGGCTGCTTTGGGAACTGCAGAAGGGATGGGGAAAGTGTGCGTAATCATGTGCAATATCCTCGATGGGAATCCATTGCCGATGGCCAATTGGTCAGAAGGAATTGATGCCGCCCTGAATTCAACCACGCATCCCCTAGATTCCGAATACAACATCTCGATGCGCAACCCCTCGGGTCCGGTCGCCTTCATGGGCATGGGGGCGCCAGAATTCTTGGTCTCGACCATCATCGCAGATCCAGCCAATTCTACCACTGTGTATCGTGCAACAGCATACGGATATATGGCCACGATGATGATTGATACGAATGGAGATGAAATTGTCGATACAGAGGTCCCTGATTATCCTCAGACCTTGATGCGAGATTGGTGTCTGTATGTACTCACTGGATCTGAATTCCAAGAGAATGGGGGTGGTTCAGATTTCACCGACAGCGAGGATATTGGCGAACGATTGGATCATTTACTCGATGTGGACTTCTCAAATGTCGACAATCTTAATCTAATGATGAACGGAGATGGTTCTGATACACCGCTCGGATTGCTGGCTGAGAATGCGGACGGGACCGGCTTTGGTCTGGCAACGTTCCTCGGCATGGACGCACCGACTGCGATGTCGACATTCGGACTGGATCAGACACAATACGATGCAATTTTCACTTGGGCCAATGGTTGGGCCACCTCGTCGACCTCAATGCAACTGGCACTAATCGGCGGGACGGGAACCGTCAACACGGGACAATTCGTCAACACGACCTTCGGTGCTGAAGACCCTATCAACGGTGGTTATCTCGAACGAAGTCTGAATCTAGGCGGTTTGTGGGAGACAATGTACGCGCTGCCTGCGGTCAATCTCACACCTGAACAATCCGCGAATGTCCTGTATGGACCCTTGGGATTGACCACACGAACTGGAGCGAATTTGTTCCTTTACGGGGAATTGGTGGGCAACACACCCCCAGTGGATTTGGCTACACTAGAACCCGCATCACCAGTGGATTGGAACACCGATACAATCGCTGCTGCATACGATATAGACACGAATGCTGCGAGCGCAATGAGGACATTGGTCACAGGGCCAATTTTCGAAAATTTCGTACCGGATTATCTGATGGATAAATTCGGAACCACACCTTATCTCACACAATCTGTCAACAACTGGCTCTACGGTTGGCACGATCCCGTCAGTGCATACTTGGAATCCGGAGATGCAGAGGACATGAGTGTTGGTTGGGCGTCATTGGAGGCAAACGCGACATACTACGGTTCGAATGGTGTCCCCAATGGAGATGGGACGAATTACACCATCTGTACAGGCGAAAATTCAGCGTGCGACAAGGGCGAGATGATTGAGCAGGACGGTTCGACCCAATTGTCGTGGCGAAACGATGCGATGATGGCAGCTACATTTGGAATCATCACACCCGAAGAGTTGAGCGGAGCCACAGGAGGTTTCATCGTCGGTGAGGGCGATAAGGTCGACGTATCTGGATATGCAATC
>JAPYUB010000084.1 GCA_029942125.1 Candidatus Thalassarchaeaceae archaeon
ATGATAGGTACAGCCCTCTACGCAATTGCCAGCACAACTTTCGACAGTCGAGTTGCATTGTTATCAATCACAATTGTCATTCTGGCTGGAACCTACCTTACCAGTAAAATCGACATTGACGAAGGCATTCGTGTTGCCCAAGAAGAGGATGCACGAAACAGTGCTGAAGACATGGAGATTTGATGCAATGGCGAAGAAATTGAAAGGATTCGCGTGGATTCAACCAATTCTCTCAATTATTGTCATGCCGATGGGGTTCGTGTTGTGGGGTCTGGCGACCGTTCCAGGAATCTACCTATTCTTGGAGGTTGGTGATGCAACCGCTGGTTGGGCTGAATGGCAGCAATTACTCGCCTTGGGTGCATCCATCGGCATCGGAGCAATGTGCTGGTGTATTGCTGATTTGCTCATGCTCGGAATTCTAGGGATGTTGATGCGACCGAGCCTAGAGGAGGCAAAAGCCCCGGTTGAAAGTTGGTTGAGCATTCGCTGGGGCTTTCTGGCATTGTTCCATCGACTCGCGTTGCCATCTCTACAATGGATGGTGCCATCGTTCATCGCGAACATTTACTATGGAATGATGGGGTGCAAAATTGGCAAAGGTGCGCAAATAAACTCATCAGGTGTGCACGACTGTTTCATGGTCGAGATTGGCGCGAAAACCATCATTGGTGGGGATGCTGTCATCAATGGTCATCTGTTTGAGAGAGATGGTATCCATCTCGCCAAAGTAAAGATCGGTGCAAAGGTCGTCATAGGAACAATGGCTCAGATAAATCCCGGATGTGTGATTGGAGATGGAGCCGTTGTCGCAAGCAGGGCCGTACTCCCCAAATTTACTGAGGTCCCTGCGGGCGAAGTGTGGGGTGGGATCCCAGCCAAATGCATCCGCAGAGCAGACGGTTCCAAGCCTGAGTGAGCGATTGGCTCATTCCTCTTCTTCATTAGAGCGATTGAGTACACCATCATCTTCGAGATCGTCTGCTATACTCTTGACCATATCGGCTGCCTCCACGTCATCGGCATTGAGAATCTCATCGAGACGCTCTTTGAGAGCACGCTGCATGTGTGAAGACTTGCGTTCGGCTTCGACCGCGTTCTCAATCATATCATAACGGGTCTTGATTGCACGATTCAGATCCTCAAATATTTGCATGTGGTCAACATACCAATCGTCGCGAGCTTTCATTTCAGCTACTGCAAGACGAAGGTCGCCGTCGAGTTCTTCTGCGATTTCAAAGACGCGAGAAAGGCGCTCCTTTTCGCGAGTGTATTTTTCTTCCATCTTCGCCAGTTCAGGCTCCAAATGCTCAACACGCTTGGTTGCCTTTGCATGGTCGAGTTCGAGGTCACGCACACGATTGTCCTTCTCCGAGAGGAGTTGTTCTAATCCTTCTCTGTCAATTTCCTTGTCGATGACTTCCTTCTCAAGAACTTCAATCTCGGCCTTCAAACCAACGATTTCTTTCTCTTGTTGCTCATAGGCATCATAGAGCATCTTGAGACGCGAAGTCTCCTGATCTAGACGCTCTTCCAACTGTCGTATACTCAACTCTGGGCTGAGCGTTCCAGAATCGTCATCTTCGTCAGACATCGTATCCCTCGACGTGTCCCACCACTAACTCCGTCTTATAACTCGCTCCCCAAAGAGCATAGAAGCAAGGGAACACTACGTGTTCCCGAAAGTACTCATCATGTATTCAGGGAAGCAATGGCGGCTGCTAGACACGTTGTCACCGCTTTTGTAGCCGGAATGTGCAACTTTTCGTCCGGTCCGTGGGCATTTCCCCCCGGCCCCAGACTTCCTGTAACGAGAAAGTTCGCATTGGGATACTTCTCTTGCATCATCGCGAGGAATGGAATGGTACCTCCTTCAAAGAACACTTGCATCGGATTTCCAAATGTCGCAAGGCTAGCCGAATTGAGAGCCGCCCTGAAGGCTGGATCCATTAGAGGGGCTGAAAATCCATTAGCAGCAGCATCGGGTGTAAACGAAACATGAGCTCCATGCGGGGCATCTGATTCTAAAACAGAGGTCATGGCAGCCTCGGCAACATTCGCATCAACGCCTGGAGGAATTCGCATACTAAGTTTCAACGAAGTGTGGGTTCGCAATACGTTTCCAGCATCCTTCAATGACGGCATTCCATCGGCCCCGGTCACTGATAGTGAAGGACGCCAATTACCAGAAAGAATGATTTCTGCCAATCCAGGAGTTTGAGGTTCCACACCATCCAGAGCGGGGAGATCAGTCCAAACCTTCTCGCCAAGAACATTGGCAATCCCTTGGGCTTCTCCACGGATATCATCAGAAATATTGATACTGAGTTCAGGCAACAGTACTTCGCCTGTCGATTCGTCTTCTATTCGACTGATGATAGAGCGAGCGATTCTGAAAGAAGATGGAATGATACCACCAGCCATTCCTGAATGGACTCCTTCTTGACTGACTCCAACCTTCAGTGTACCACCGACCAAGCCGCGCAGACTCGTGGTCACCCACAGACGCTCATAATCGCCTGCACCTGAATCCATGACGACCACGAGGTCGGGCGTACCTAGAACATCGGAAAGTTCGTCAAGATATGCTGGAAGATCAAAAGAACCTGATTCCTCACAAGTTTCGATGAGGAAGGTGGCTTTCGGATGAGAAATACCGTGCTGCTGTAAGGCTAGAATAGAGAGTATACTGAGATATCCACCATAACCATCGTCGACACTGCCGCGTCCGAATAGCCAAGGATCTTCCCGAACCGGAATCCAAGGTCCCTTGCCCTCAGACCATCCAGTGAAAGGGGGCTGTTTGTCGAGATGACTGTAGAATAGAACTTCGCCATCTCCTGTACCCTCGACTGTAATTGTGAGTACTGGAGTTCGTCCTTCAAGGCGATGAACATTACAGGACATGCCTTCCATCGGCAATGTACCCAACCAACCAAGGAAGAGATCGATGGTGTCATCAAGGTAACCATTGGCAGCCCATTCATCATCAAAGGCTGGAGAAAGGGCAGGAATTTCGATGAAATCAGCGAGACTCGAAAGCGCGTGAGATTCCCATTGTTCCTCAACCCAAGCATGAATCGCTGCTAAATCCACGTTCGTCATGGCTACGCGAGACCGGTTAACTGCAAAAGTACTGCTCTTATGCAGACTCATCTCTGGGCTGTAATCCAAGGGGTTCGCCTTCGGGTGCACATAATCGAATATCCCCCATTGAAAATGGACATTTAGAGCAAACATGAGATGCAGCGCCAGACAATCGTAGAGGGGCTTGTGCATCCTCACCGCAGAGCGCTAATTTTGCAAGTTCCTTGAGCAATATATCGAGATCTTCAATCGCCGTTGCAATCTCATCCTCGGTCATGACAATGAGTCTGCCCGTTGTAGCAGAAAGAATAGCTGGAGGTAACACGCGACGAGCGCCAGAGGGGGTATTTTCTCTAGCACGCTCTTGATGAGAAAGTGCCAACGTGTATAGAGCAAGTTGCATTCGATATTGTTTGAGTAAATTTTCCTCCGCTGGGTGGCGGGAATCGCCATCTGCTTCAAGCAACGGATGGCTCCATCCTGCGTAGAGGTGTGCGGCTGCGGTAGTCTTCAAATCAATCGCGCGAATTGCACCTGAACCATCTTCAAATTTTGTACATAAAACGAGGTCGGCGATTCCATTACTACTGAATACAAAACGATTGATTGAGGCCAAGATTTGAGCCCCATTCGGAGTCCATATATCATCCGTGGATTCAACATCGAAATCATAGCGGAGGCTAAAGGGCCATTCTGTTCTCAATCCCTCAACGACTTCACCATTCCACTCTTCACCTGATGTGAGCCGGCCGAGTGGGCCAGAACGGATGCGATTGGACATTTTCATCATCAGGCCTGTAACTGCATCTGAATCTGCATCGGGTGGCATCAACTCCTCAAGTACAGATGTGATGACATCGACATTGCCAAGTCTGTCTGAACTGGGCTCAATCCATTGAGATGGCAATGGCACACTTGGGCCGCCCGGTGAACCCGGATTCGCAAGGCCGACTTCCACGAGACGATGGAAGATAGAACCGATGACATTGGCGGGTGGCAAGCCAACGTTCGCTGCCGCGGTATCATCTGGATGTTCAGACGATATATTGAGGCGGATTGCTTCAGGAGAGAGGCCACCGCGTGTCGATAACCAATGACGACGTGGACAAGATGCAGCTGCATCGAGTTGATGCGGCGAGATTCGAAGATTTCGACTGCGAACGGGTACTTCTGAGTTCTGTGTAGGTTCGATTTCTTCAAACGCGATTCGGGCAGCCTCATCAATTCGCGATAATCGAACTAGAGGGCTGTATGTCGTGCTACCCTCTCCCAGTTCAGATACATGATGATGCACAGCGAATGGGAGTGAACTCGGATCAATGGAATGGCGGCCATCTTCATCGGATTGCCACCCCAACGCGTCAAACCACATGTGACCAAAGGTAGGCATTGGAAGTGAACGCAATTTCATCGAAATGTTATGGCCTATCGATTCGGAATCAGAGGGGGCTCCTGCCAAAATGAGGATGTCTTTGACACGTGTGCAAGCGACGTAGAACAAGCGGCGTGCTTCAGCCTGAATCTGAGCCTCTTGTAGTGTTCTTGCCAACGTCCAAACTCCGCTTTCAACGTTCGATTTAGTCAGCCATGGGCGTGGATTGGAAGAAAATATGCTGGGGGTTGCAATCACACGACTGCGCAGGTCGTGACTGATATTCCCTTGACCTTCGCTGAACAAGCCACCGACTATTACACAGCGCTTCTGAAGGCCCTTAGCACCGTGAATGGTCATTACTTGTACGGCATCTGCTGTAGACACACCAGCCGAAATGATGTCACGGCCGGCAACGTCAGAGAGATGTGAGATGCGATCTGCAAGTAGAATTGGGTCGCCACCAACTTCACTGGACTGGGACTCAACCAAAACGAGGAACTGCTCGGCATCGCTGCGTTCAGAAGAACGCGGATGGGCCAGTAACAAATCACTGTAATCGAGTGTTGAGTGTAAGGCGGTGGAAACTGTGCCGTTTGAGGCATGATACAGCCAGCGCTCGACAAGGGTTCGATGTGGACCCACGGGAAACTGCTCTGCAAGCCGTTGGATTAGGTTCTCACCGATTGTTGCACCGCCAAGAAAAGCCTGCATCTGCTCATCATCGAGTCCGACCAAACATGAACGAGCAACGGTGGCTGCAGCATGACGACTTGATGGACGAGCCATCCACTCAAGCAGACCCAGCAACGGACGAATGACTGGGCGGAGTAGAAGTCCGCCCTCTTTGTCCGCAATAGCTGGAATACCCGCCGCTTCTAGACGAGACATCAAATCATCGAGATTTGAACGACTGGGCAATAGAACGAGGATTTCGCTAGGATTCAATGGCCCCATAGTGGGTTGCTCTGTCTCACCAACTCTCGTCTGTACACCATCGATGAGAGCACGAATTCGAGCAGCAATCAGTGCATTTTCCATTTCTTTGGATGTGCCTGAACTGAATGGATCTAAGGTGATTGTGAGATCTGTACTAGGGTGACCGCTGCCCGAAATCCGGGTCGGGGCAAGCCATTCAAAACGGCCCTCGGCTTTGGCACGAGCGGGGATGAGGCTCTGTGGACGTGCATACCAATCCCCCGGGAAACGATCATGATTTGGTGAGAAGATATCCTCCCACCAATCATTCATTCTGTGCAATAGATCTCCAGCCGTTCGATAATTGACAACCAATTCGACATGCCCTTGTGCTCTGGCAGTGGCATCAACGGGTTTGGTACTTCCTTTTTCGACTTGATCGAATCGAACCCATGCACCTTCGGCCTTACTTCTAGATTCAGGCAAATCTGACGCTGTGGCAAAGCCTCCATCGGCGCTATATCGGGGGTCCCTGGCAGCATTTTCACGACGAAGTTCGGGCGCCCGTGTGAGGGCAGGAAGGCTGTGTAATTCATGCTCATTGGTGAGCCTCAATGCACGACCAAAATCAACGAAGCCAGACACTTGCGCTTGACGGAATGCATAGATGCTCTGTTTTCGATCTCCGACACAACATATGGTCGGCTCCCAAGGGGTCTCAGGTGAAGGATGACCTGCGGGCAGAGAACGTTGGCCCCAGAGACGACCCAATAGGCGCCACTGCTGCGCTGAATTGTCCTGAGCTTCATCGATGATGAACGCTCGATAACGTGAACGAATATCGCGCAATCGTGCATAACGAATCTGGAGATCCTCCAGCAATCGTGCGGTCTCTTTGGCATCCAACCCCGACGCTTGGGGGTCACGGGCAAATCCTTCCATCAATGCTAGAGCCATCAAGATGTGTTCGTCACTCCACGAATCAGCAGGTAAGGCATCTAATGCTCGAACCACCTCAATGGGGTAATGAGCGCGCATAATCCGAGGGCAACGAGCCAGCAGTAGATCCGCAGCGAGAGAGGATACATCATCGAATTCATGTACACCATCTCGAACTTTGAGTTCGTGTAGAATGTCAAGTAGAGAGCGATGGCAGAGAAGCATGTCTTGGAGATGGCATGCCTCTTCTTCGATTCCGAACGTCAATGAGTCCCCTGGAGACGCATGAGGGAGTGGAGACTGAATGCGGTGTGGAAGCAAGCCTGCTGCCGCTGGCATATGTGGTACGGGGAATGATGTTTCATCGAGAAGGAATAGGGCGCGGGCAAGAGGTCTGAAAGAACGTCCAGCGACATCATTCCACAGATTCGTAATTACATCACCAAGATTCTTGCCAACCTCCTTTGCAGTCTTATCCTTGACCCCACCCCATGTTGATATGCCACGAGGCCATCCATCTGAATTTGCGAGATTACCACGACTGAAGGCACTCACCTTTGATTTGTGATGGGAAGCAGTGGTACAGGTCGTCACGCACAGAGCATGCAACCACAACCAACG
>JAPYUB010000085.1:0-4107 GCA_029942125.1 Candidatus Thalassarchaeaceae archaeon
ATGTCACCCAACTCATTTGGAAGCCGTTTGTAAGTGTGAATTAATGCTTGTATAAGCAAAATCAATGTATGTTATGGGTTTTTCCGAAACCCCTTTGCATTTTATTTTCCGATACAAAGGGGATTCAGTGGGTCGATACAAACGCTACCCAATGATTCACTCTGAATTCGTGATTTCTCATGCGGTGGGTTTGAGGATGAAGCCCTCTACGCGAGCGCATGGGAGAAGCATACGCCGCACTCATGTCGCGTGTCAAAGAAATCGAAACCGTGGGCCAAATCCAAGGCCTTCTAGGCTGGGATCAAGAGGTCATGATGCCTCCCAAAGCTGCTCCACTGCGCGCTGAACAATTGGCTTGGCTCTCTACGACTAGCCACTCGATGATGGTCGATGACAAGATGGGTGAGACATTGGCCGCTGCGGAAGCAGAAGGGGCCGATGACGAAGTTGCTGCTGGTAATCTCCGTCTAATCCGCGATGCATATGACAAGGCCACCAAGAAGCCCGTTGATTTCGTCGAGCGCTTGGCTCGTCACAAATCCAAATCCATTGTTTCCTGGACCAAGGCGCGTGAGGAGAACAATTTCTCCATCTTCAGAGATGACTTAGCAGAAATGATTGATCTTTGCCGGGAACTTGCCGGATATCTCGGATACGAGGATAATCCCTACGATGCCCTTCTCGACATTTATGAATCTGGCCTTACAGTGGCACAGGTCGATCCATTGTTCGCCGGACTCAGAGAAGCACTCGTTCCACTCATCGCAGCAGTTGGTGACTGCGAGGACCCAGACATGTCCTGGGTGACGTCAAACACATGGCCCGAAGCAGGTCAAGCCCAACTATCGCATGAGATCTCAGCCGCGATTGGTTTTGATTTCGATGCGGGTCGACGTGACAAGTCGACCCACCCGTTCTGTGGTGGATCCAATCCGGATGATGTTCGCTGGACAACCCGCTATGATGAGGCTGAACCATTCGGTTCACTCTATGGGTCTCTTCACGAAACCGGTCATGGTCTGTACGAGCAGGGTCGCCCCCGTCATCTCGATTTCCAGCCCGCAGGTCACGCAGATGGACTTGGTGTGCATGAATCACAGAGTCGATTGTGGGAGAATCAGGTCGGGCGTTCTCTCGCCTTCAGTGAATGGGCCATCCCACATTGGGCCAAGCATTTCCCTGAGAACATGGCTGGTGTCACCGGCGAGATGCTGTGGCGCAGCGTCAACATGGTCGAGCCTAGTTTGATTCGAGTTGAGGCTGATGAAGCCACGTACAATTTACACATCATGATTCGCTATGAGATTGAGAAGCGTCTAATCAACGGAGATATCGAGGTCGATGATTTACCCGATGCCTGGGATGATATGTACGAACAATACCTCGGTATCCGCTCACCTAATCGAAGCCAAGGTGTACTCCAAGATGTTCATTGGTCGATGGGTGCCATGGGATATTTCCCTACTTACACACTTGGGAATCTGTACAGTGCTCAACTATTGGCTGCTGCACGCGCAGATCTTGAGAATGAAGAGAGCCTTGAGGATATGTGGCACCGTGGTGAGTTCGAACCGCTCCTTCAATGGATGCGCGACAAGGTTCATGGGCGCGGCAGCATCCTTTCACCAGCAGAATTAGTCAAGGAAGCGACTGGCCAACCGCCGAGCCCTCAGCCTTTCATCGATTATCTGTCTGCCAAGATTGAACGCCTGTATGGCGTCAATGTATGAAGCAGAAGTCCCAAAAGCAACCTATGTTCGTTCGGTAAGCATGGAGGAGGCGCCGCTGCGCAATCTACGCGAACTGGCGTGGTTTGAACGCAATCTGGATGCCGGCGTTAGTACCCTCCATCTAGACGACGAGCGCCTCATTGCAGGAGATTGGGATGGTGGCATCCATTGTTGGGATTTGGAAGGCGAACGCCTGTGGCACGCGCAGACAAGTAACAGAGTCAGCGATTTTGCTCTGGGCGGCGATTTTCTTTTCGCGGTTTGTGGGCGAGACATCGTCTGTTTGAACCTTGAATCGGGGGAAGTTCGTTGGGAAGTGGAACTGGAGGGTAGCAGTGATCTTGTCGCTTGTACACCTGATGGTTCGACTATTCTCGCAACCTCCTCAGTCTTCGATCTTGAGATGAATGACTTCCTTGAATCGACATTTTGGCGATTCAATGCTGAAGGTGAATTGCTTCGTCAGGATTCAATCAATGAGCGCCCGTGGTCAATTGAGATGCGTGATGACGGCGTCGCATTCCTCCCTCTGAGTAGACCAAGATGTGGGATGATTCGATCTGAAGCGGATGGCCTTCATCACAGGCCACTACCCACCAGTTCCCCAGCCACATGTGGTTCCTCTGGACAATCTCACACTGTCATTGGACATGCAGATGGCACACTCACAGCCCTCGATGATGGCATGGTCATGGACGATGAAACCTATACGAATCAGCCTGGCTCCATTGAATCCATTTCTGCTACGGCACCCGGCTTCCTGGTTGCCATCGCCATTGAATCAGGGGCTGTTGGTGCAGGATTTGGAGGCGCAGAGGGTGTTGCAAGAGCTTACGATCAAAACGGAACATTGCTTTGGCAGATTGAAACACCCCTCGGCCGCAATATCGAACACGTCGTTTATGGTCCAACAATAGCCAACAATTCAACTGCATGGGTTGTGTCCTGGGATGATCAACTCTCCATCATCGAAACTCGAACCATTCCGAATGGCGATTCAGTCATGCGCATTGAAATGGAATCCAGAGCAAATGTAGTCATTGGCAACACTCAATATATGGCCCTTGGATTTGATGATGGATCAGTGTTTTTGTTGCAAGGGGATTTATTGACAAGACGTTTGTCTTCAGAAGGTGATTCTGAAGGAGATGAACATCGGTCAACATTGGCTGACAAACTGCGCCGACTTCGTTCTTGAAAACGAACATAATTATATGTCAACCTCCAGTGGAAATAAGGGTTCAGTCGGCGCTTTTCACATGGAAAAGCACCGATTTTCCCCAAAGGTTTAATTCCCTCCTCGTCACACGTGAACTTTGCTGCTCCCGAGGAGTGGTGTCGGGGCGCTCAGCGTCACCGGCAGGCCCCAGCCCACAAGGGACCCGATTCGGGAACGGTGGTGGGCCATCAAATCCGGTGCAAATCGGACGAGATGGGGCGTGCCCCAGGCTGCAAAGTCAGGTAGGCAGGCCCACAGGAGAAAGAAGCTGCACACTTCGGTGTGTAGTGGGACGCTTCTGTGAACGTGTATCAGAGCTGAGCTTGAAATACACACTGACACCCAGTGTCAGAACACAGGAGAAGCCTGCTCGCAAGAGCGGGGATCAATTCGGAAGGAACGATCAGCGTCGGCACCTTGGATTACTCCTCCAAAGGGAAACACTGGAAGCCGCAAGGTGACCTCAGGGACCCAGAGGAAGAGTGACCCATAACAGTCGAACTGTGAAGAGCCGGCCGTACCAATCCCTCAACGCACATCCTGTGCTGGTAGTTTGGGAAAGCAGCAATGCTGGAACAGGCCACTGGGGACGGTGTAGACTGCAGTCGAACCGGCCCGGGAAAGGGAAAGGCAGCAATGCTGGAACCTGACCGAAGGGGGACAGGGGTGGCAGCAATGTCACAGTCCTGCTCTTGGTGGATCAAAGTCGCAAGACGGAGAGAAGCTAGGAGGTGAGGTGTAATCCGTAAGGAGAGCATCTCTCTCAGGGACGCCGGAAAGGAGCAATCCAATCCGAGAACTGGTGAAAAGAAAACCGTCTTCGGACGGCAGACGACGCATCAGGAAGTGGGACAGGAAACTGTCTCGGGCGTCTAAGGGAAGGCAGGGTACGTTCGCGCACCCTGCCAACCCGACCGAGGTTTGGAACAAAGTCGAAAGACGGAGGAAAGGATCACGGATGCGGAGGCTGGCTGGCGGGGAAAGATCTACTCGATTCGAACCCGCCAGCCAGTACTCCCAACTTCCCTCTCCAGGTGGAACAAAGTCGCAAGACGGCGGAAAGCCAGGGGGCGAGGTGTAATCCGCAAGGAAAGCACAGCGCTGGGACGCCGGAAAGGAGCAATCCAATCCGAGAACTGGTGAAAAGAAAACCGTCTT
>JAPYUB010000085.1:4207-6675 GCA_029942125.1 Candidatus Thalassarchaeaceae archaeon
GATGCGGAGGCTGGCTGGCGGGGAAAGATCTACTCGATTCGAACCCGCCAGCCAGCACTCCCAACTTCCTCTCTTGAGGATAAGGGGTCTTCCTCCTAAATCGACTATTGATGATTGCGTATGCTAAGCGCCCTTCAAGCCGATTTGACGACTCTTTCAAAAACACCAGAATACCTAGGCGCGCGGCCCAATCATTTCTTCTGGACGAACCCATTCATCGAATTGTTCGTTGGTCAATAATCCAAGTTCTAACGCGGATTCTCGTAGTGTGGTTCCTTTTTTGTGCGCGTTCTTAGCGATCTTCGCTGCTTTGTCATATCCGATGTGGTTGTTCAGTGCCGTTACCAGCATCAAGGAATTCTCCAGATGCGATTGAATCACATCTTCATTGGCTTCAATTCCAACCACACACCTGTCGGTGAACGCTCTGCATGTGTCGGCTAGGATTCGTATACTGTGGAGGAGGTTGTGAATCATCATCGGTTTGTACACATTGAGCTCAAAGTTTCCTTGACTACCTCCGACAGTGATTGCTGTATGATTGCCCATGACCTGACAACAGACCATCGTCATCGCTTCAGCTTGCGTTGGATTCACCTTGCCAGGCATGATGCTTGAACCCGGCTCGTTTGCTGGAAGTGACAATTCACTAAGGCCACAGCGAGGACCTGAACCCAACCAACGAATATCGTTGGCGATTTTCATCAGACTTACTGCGAGTGTATTGAGTGTGCCACTGGCAGCAACCACGGCATCGTGTGCGGCGAGTTGAGCGAATTTGTTTTCAGCAGAGACAAATGGCAAGCCGGTTCTTTCCGCGATCTTCTCGGCAACGACATCTGCAAAATGAGGATGCGTGTTCAGTCCCGTGCCCACAGCAGTACCTCCCAATGCCAATTCATACAAGTCCTCGAGTGCGAAGTCAATTCTGCGTAGATCCGCATCAAGCATGGCAACGTATCCACTGAATTCCTGTCCGAGCGTCAACGGAACAGCATCCATCAGATGCGTACGCCCAATTTTTACGATATCCTTGAACATCCCCATCTTCTCTGCAAGTGCATTTCTTAGATGCTCTACTTGAGGCCTCAATTCTTGAACCATTCCTTCAGCCCCTGCAATGTGCATGGCCGTGGGAAAGGTGTCATTGGATGATTGGGCTTTGTTGACGTGGTCATTTGGGTGTACCGGATTCTTAGAACCAAGAACCCCTCCTGCTATCTCAATGGCTCGATTGGCAATGACTTCGTTCGTGTTCATGTTTGATTGTGTACCTGAACCGGTCTGCCATATTCGCAAAGGAAAGTGCCCATCTAGAGAACCATCGATGACCTCTTCGGAAGCAGAGATAATCAGGTCGGCAATCTCCCCATCCAGTGCCCTAAGTTGCTTATTCGTTCTCGCTGCCGCTTGTTTGAGGATTCCGAAACCACGAATGACACCACGCGGCATTGTATCCCCTCCGATATCGAAATTTATGAGAGAGCGAGCTGTTTGGCAGCCATAGTATCGATCTGCTGGGACCTCTAGTGAACCCATCGTATCCGTCTCAACACGAACTTTTCCCGGGGTGGTACTTGCAATTCTCAGTTCTGCAGTTTGAGGAAGGGTCTCCTTTCGTCGAACATCGAGGGATTCTTGAATCATCTTCGCGATGGTTGCACTTCGACCGTTGTTTCGACCCTTGCCTACTCTCTGATCTAAACGCTCTGCTAATTTCTCTGGAAGACTGATGCTCATGATTCGTCGGTCCCCTGCTCTATGCTTCGCCATGAAAAGGCGTCAAGTCAACTCTTATTAAATATAACTTGAATAAACATCAACAGCGAGTAACTGAGATGATTTGCACGGGTTGAACGGGACGATCACCTCGTCCAGTCTCTACATTTTCGATTGTCGTAATAACATCCATTCCCGCAACGACCTTGCCAAAGACAGGGTGTGCAGAAGGCGTTTGTGTGTTCCACCAGTCGAGGAACGAATTGTGGACAGTGTTGACGAAAAATTGCGAACCTCCGCTGTTAGGTCCCGAATTGGCCATGCTTAGGGTACCAATTTCGTTTGAGAATCTCGCGTCATTAAGATGCTCATCGGCAATCGAATACCCTGGCGAACCTGTTCCACATCGAGAACTGTTTGGATCACTGCTGTGAGGGCAACCCCCCTGAAGCATGAACCCCTGAATGACGCGGTGAAAATGGAGTCCGTTGTAGTATCCATTGTCGATCAATTCGAGGAAGTTCCCTGCAGTAATTGGCATAGTGTCGGTGAACAGCTCGATGGTGACGTCACCCTTGCTGGTCTTCATCAGTACTTGTGTCATGAACGCCCGCGACCGCTCAAGGTTCTTGAGTCTGTTCAATATTCATTCACTGTTAAGCGTACTAGATCAACGCAGTGGGTACCCATGCGACCACGGGCAATCGTAAGGGGGACCGTGGAGATTTCGCTATTCCTTATACAAACCT
>JAPYUB010000086.1 GCA_029942125.1 Candidatus Thalassarchaeaceae archaeon
CCACCACCCCGGGCTGTACCATCGAGTTTTGTGACGATGACTCCCGACACGCCCACCAATTCGTGAAATCCAGCCGCTACCGGGCCGGCCGCTTGGCCGACTTGGGCATCGATGACAAGAAAGCGTTCTGTTGCATTGGCAATCTTGTGAATGCGTTCCAATTCTGCTTGCAATTCATCGTCGAGTCGATCACGACCAGCAGTATCGACAATCACTACATCGGCATTTCCAACTTGGGCCAATCCATTGCGAACGATTTCTTCCGCATTATTGTTCTCAGGTTCACCATATACCTCTACCGGTGAATCCGCTAAGAGTTGCTGTAATTGTGCGTAGGCTCCTGGACGTTGCACGTCGGCTTCAATGACGGCGACCTTAATCCCATGTCTTCGACGCCACCATTCGGCCAATTTCGCCGTGGTCGTCGTCTTACCTTGTCCATAGAGCCCAACCATCAGAATCGTTTGATTGTGAGGTCGTATCTCTTTGGGTGGCCCAAGTAGACGTACCAATTCAGTGTATATGATATTCATCGCATGAGTCTGTAAGGTCACACCTGGAAGGGGCTCTTCCTCAACCATACGCTCTTCAAGTCTAGCGGTGATTTCCTTGGATTGACGGACATTGAAATCAGCCTCAAGAAGTGCCCTTCGAATGCTTTTCGACAACTCCTTAATTTCTGCTTCATCGAGTTTTCGTTTTCCTTTGAGACGACTAACGGCCCCGAAGATGCCTGCCTTCAACCCCTCAAGTGCCATCGGTCGGCCCTCTCACCTTCCTCGTAAGAACCCCTCGGAACGGCCCAAAGGGCCGGACAAGCCTAAGAAGTGACTTTGGAAGCCGAGGGTGTGGTGGAGATTGGCATCCCCCTTTGGCAACTTCAGGTTGCAACATCGATCGGTCTAATCGGTGTCTGGATTGGTTGGAGAGGTGGCATGTCCAAAATGGTTGGATTTTATGACCTTCCCACAGCTACAAGATTACTATTGTACGGATTTTTTGTTGGTGCTATTTACCAATCGGCAGCCTCCAGTTTGGTATTGGATCCGCTATGGGCGAATATTGGATTCCCCGTTATCGCATTGCTTCTTCTATCACTTACCATATCTCTTTTGACAATGTTCTTACTGACACGTGAAGGTGTCAGGAAATTGAATGGACAACCCACCGCAGGTTGGACATTTGGATTGGGGTTGGGGTCAATGCTGGTTGTATTACTAATTTACAGGCTCATTTCAACTACAGATTCTGAAATTGGCTTTGTTACAATCGGTTTTGGATGGCCAGCACTTTTGTTTGGAGGATTGTTGGCCGGTATTGTACCTTGGACCATGGCAATCATCGGCTCGTGGCAGGGTTGGCATGCTCTTGAAGGAAGAAGATTCAAGCCCGCCTTCAAAGCGATGCTTCTGCATTCCATGTTACTCGTCATAATCGCATTCGGTCTAACGTATCTACCCGCTCTATTCATACTACCAGCGCTCATAATTTGGGGTCAAAGTAAGGCAGATAAGATTTGGCTACCCTCTGGACTTTCCCCCAGAATGAAGCAAGAGTGGGCGAGATTGCAGAGGACTGGGATTTCTACAGGTGTTCGTTCCGTGGCGTCCGAAGAAGAGTCCGAATGATGCTGCGTCCCATAGGGACGCACCACCAACATTCAAGGGTCTACTGATTATCGTAGGGACGAATGGCTCGTTGTCCCTACTGCCTGAGCCCCAATCGTGCGGGCGAGAGTATTTGCCATAGTTGCGGTAGGGTCGTACTCGGTACTCGCGGCATTTCAATTCGTGTCGGGGCGCCAACCCCGGGTGGACAATTGATTCACAGAGCCCGGAAAGGCCCCCCACCCGGTCTCAATGTCCGTAGGGGCGGAAAACGTCGCGAGAAGAAAAAACGGAACAACATTCGTACAATGGTCTTGGTTGTCGCGATCGCATTCCTATTCTTGTTCACCCCTGCACAAGAACGAATTTCAAATCAGTTGGAGAAGTGGCTTGATTCCCTATTAGACGAATTTGGTCCAGCCCGTGAGTATCCAATTCACGCTGAATATACAGTCCAACGGAATGTGAATTTAATGAACCCACATAGCCAACCGATATCATTCAGTTATGAGTTGCCAATACCGTCGATGAGAACCGATTTCGGTATCTCAGAATATGGATTCGAATTGAATGATGGGACACAATACACAGTCGAGTCTCTGCAGGAGGTCACCTTCATGTCTGCCAATACGGAAGGAGGAGAAAATTACGCCACTATACCGATTCAAGAAGAATATCTGACCGAAGACAATGCTATTGTTTTGGACTCTACTTCTGAGATTTATTGGCCCCCCGTTGGCTCAAGTTCTAATCGTTGCAGTGTCTCTAGGTGCGCCATTTGGCAAGGGGATATTCCACCTGGACAAATCATCACGCTCGTCGTCACATATGATGTCATAGGAACATCGTTCACATGGTGGGGTGGAGACAGGGCACCCGACGAACTCAAACAGGGTGTGAACACACATGGCGCATTTTCGATGGATAATGACAATTCTGGGACATACGATGACTACCAGCGAGCTGGACATCTGAACACAATGTATGATCAATTCGGTTCCCACAAACAGTGGTATGATCGCGACCCAGGCCCCAGTCGCAATTGGGCAATTGATGGAATTGACCCAGTAGTGATAGAATTGGCTAATGAAATCGCCAGTAGTCTTGCTACTGATGACCAGGAAGATCCGTATGCATTCGCACATGCAGCATTCATCAAGATTCGTGATTCTATTGTATACAGTCAAGGCCTTTCTCCTGCTCGAAATGGGCCTTCCTGCATCGTTGATGAACGTGGTGATTGTGATGAACAATCGAATGCATGGATGAGTCTATTACGCACGCGCAACATCCCGTCATGGTACGAGTTCGGCCCGATGACAGATGGCCAATTCAGTGGTTGGGAACCGCATGCATGGTCGAATGCGATTTTCCCCTTTGATGAGGACTGGTGTACTGATCACAATATCCTCCTATCGAGTTGTTTTGTAGAGGGTGAGGTCGATGTTGTCAACAATAGATGGCTTTTGCATACTCCAACGACAATGACTGAATGGGTTGAGGACCCCAGTAATTTGGGTGAGGCCGCTTACAATTTCTATAGACCGTTAGCCATCGGGTGTGTAAATTGCTGGACTGAGTCATGGGACACCGTTGGTGAACCGATAATTATAGGCGGAACATATCGAGTTCCAGTGCGGATTGGCGAGTGAGGAGTTAAGAGGGAGTGCAAGGGCCGAAAGGTTGCCAGAGGACTGCATATGCGCATAATCATCGGTGGGGCTGGCGAGGTCGGCAGAGGTGTTGCTAAGGCCTTGTACAATGAAGGTCAGGATGTAGTCCTCATCGATCCCGAACCGGGTGCTATTAAGGAAGCTCAGACGATTGATGCCTTCGTTCTACTCGGGGATGTCACACGTCGCGAGGTTCTGAAGGAAGCAGGCATTCGTGATGCCCAAGTATTCATTGCCGCTACAGGTAGTGATGAGAGGAACATGCTCGCCTGTGCACTTGCACGAGATTTATTGGAAGAAGAGGTTCCATTGGCCAAAAATCCTAATCGCCCATCTCTTCTAACTATCGCCAGAATTCATGATGGCGGTCTGATTGAGAATGAAGAAGAACGATTGTCACGTTGGTCGGGCGTTGATGTTGCGGTTTGCCCACATCAAGAATCCATCGATCGACTAACAGCCGGCCTCAAATCTTCCAGTCTAACCGATGTACTTCCTCTGGGCGGAGATGCTTGGATTGTCGAGGTTGAAGTGACCAGTGAAGCGACAAATCTTGCCTCGATGACTCTAGGTCAGGCTGAGGAAAATATCGATGGTTTGCCCCAAGCTTTCACGTTGTGCAGGAAAGGTCAAAGTGCAATCGTTCCGACACATGAGACGGTGGTCGAGATTGGAGACCGTCTTGTCTTTGCTACAATCGGCGAGCACACCTTCAAGCGTATATCCAAAGCCGCTGGCCACATAGAACCCCCATATCCTGAAGTTCCAAGGGTTGCAATTTTCGGAGCAACTCCTCTTGGAAAACAATTGGCCTCTGAATACCTCAATGAAGGATGTTGGGTCACTGTTCTCGATGAACATCTCGAAGCCGCAAATGAATTGGTTGGCTCCTCAATTGGAGCCCACAAACGTCTTGATGTAATCCATTGTAACTTGAGCGATCTTGATTTGTTGAGAGAAATTGAATTGGTAGAGCACGATATCGCTATTGCTGCACTACCGAATGATCACGAGAACATCGCCATTGCTATGCGTGCAGCCGACATCGGTGTCGTGCGTACGGGACTCGTCCTCGATGATTCAGCTCTCGCACGTGTGGTACGAAGAATTGGATTAACATACGCGGTTTCGGAACGTCGAGTTGCCATAGATTCCATTTTGATGCAAGTTCACAGACGCGTTCCAGGACATTATCAGTTGATGCCTTCTGTTCCTGAAATCGTGGCCATGAGTGCAATGATTGTCAAAGGACACAGTCGACTAGGTCAAACAATTGCGAAGATTGAGAAAAAAGGATCGTTCCGAATCGCCTTCGTTGAGCGCGAGAACGCGGAAGGGTCTCGCATGATGTTCCGTTCCAAGCCCGATATGACTGCCAAGGTAGGAGATCGCTTTATCCTCTTCGTATCTGCTAGCGATGTCCCCTCCGTAGAGAAGATTCTGGAGCGTTGACAATGCGGTACGACGTCATAGCACTCGTGGCTGGTTGGAGTTTGGTTCTCTTGACCATTCCATTGCTTGCCAGCGGAGCTGTCGGTTACATCATGCACGATGATATGTCTATCATTCTGTGGTCATTTCTCCCCCCTGTAATTTTCAGTGCGGCTCTTGGTGGCATTTTCATTCGTATAGGAACAAGGCGCGATACCCCCGAACGCCTCCGTGACAGGGAAGCCTTTGCTGCCGTTGCATTGTCATGGCCCCTCATAGTCGCCGTAGGTTCCCTTCCATTTTGGCTGGGGCCGACTTTCCATGGACCGATTACATGGGATGGAGATGGAGGTACATTGTACGAAATCTTAGGGGGAATGATTCGTGGATGGTTTGAGTCGATGTCTGGATTCACGACAACCGGTGCGACAACCATCGATCCATATGCTTCACCAAACTGTGTGGATGTCGACGATTGTATTGCTAGCCAACCCTCTTCAATCCTATTCTGGCGTTCTTTGACCCAATGGTTGGGTGGTATGGGTATCATAATGCTGGGAATGTTGCTACTGAGCCGCGCCCTAGGTGGTGGCATGTCCATTGCACGAGCAGAATTGACGGGTCCCTCTTTGAGTCGGTTGCGTCCCCGTCTTCAAGAAACAGCACAAGCCCTTTGGGGTATTTACCTAGGCCTCACAGTCCTTGAATTCCTTCTACTAATGTGGGCTGATTTGAGTTGGTTTGATGCTATTAATTATGCGATGACAACAATGCCTACGGGTGGTTTTGGGACCACTGATGCCGCCATTATTGGAATGAACGATCCCCTTGTTGAAGGAATCATCACCATCTTCATGGTATTCGCTGGGGTCAATTTCACCCTCTTCCATTTCGTATTGCTGAAGGAATATACCAAGGTCGTCAACGACCAAGAACTCCGAGTTTATCTTTTGGTTCTCGTCGCTGCATGGGTTGTATTCGCTGTTAATCTGGTTCACAGTGCAGGATGGGAGTGGGGTCCAGCGCTCCGGCACGGGGCATTCCAAGCTGCGTCCATTGGCACATCGACAGGATATGCCAGTACCGATTTCGCCATTTGGCCAGTCCTCTCACTCTTCATTTTGTTATTCTTGATGGTCGTGGGTGCATCTGCAGGTTCAACTGGTGGTGGATTGAAGATTCTACGTCTTCGCCTCGCATTCGTTTTGGCACGCCGAGAAATCAGTCGAATGGTGCAACCTCGCGCCATTGTCAGTGTACGAATGAATGGCGAGGTGGTCGATGATTCTCGAATGTGGGTTGTCATTGGCATGTTGTCAACATGGGCCGCTTTAGCCATGATTAGCTCTGTATTGCTCGCATTCTTTGAGCCAACTCATTCAATGGAAACCATCCTATCTGTCATCGTATCTGCACTTGGGAACACAGGTCCTGCATTAGGTGCATTTGGCCCAACATCGACATGGGCTAGTTTGAATTGGTATTCATTGATTTACACTTCAGCCCTGATGTGGGCAGGCCGATTGGAATTACTGACAGTACTCGTTCTATTCCATCCTCGAACATGGCGCAAAGAGAGTAAGGGTTAATCAGAAAAAATCAAGCGATTTCTGTGTTGAAACACTTCCGCCTTCAGATTCACCCTCGTCATCTGAATCAGTCAGTTGTGCCAAGTCATCTTGCACCCCAGGTGATGCATTAACAATCTGAACTTCCTCATATCGTTCTGCAAGCGCTTTACTAGTTTTGAGATTCGCGCGCAATCCATGTAATGCAAGGTGATCGCTGGCTGACAATCCAAAGGCGAGTGAAATATCAAAATTCTCTGCATCACCAGCCAATGTTTCACTGGAGATTGCACGCAATGCTGGCCACAACTCCTCACGAACCGCCATCTCGCTAGCACCACAAGTGTCAGCCAAGCATTCTACTATGGAT
>JAPYUB010000087.1 GCA_029942125.1 Candidatus Thalassarchaeaceae archaeon
TCTTTGTTGTTTGTTGTTTGTTGGGTTCTAGGTCCGTGCGATTAAGTGTCTGCGTTTCTTTCTGTCTTGTTGGTCTTTGGCGCGTTGGGCGTTGAGCTTCTTGGTTTTGCGTGTTGTTGGTTTGGGGTGTTCTGGGGTCTTGATGCGCCACTTGCGCGTCAACGACATTTCCCTGCAATCAACTGGTTGAATTCGTATTCTCTGTATCCACAGAGTTTGGATCAGTGGTTCCGTGATAACATCGCTCAGGACTTCCCCGAAATTCGCGTCGAGATGAGTAGTCTTCTCCAAGTTGAAGCTGAATTGCAGGAGATTGTCCAATTGGTCGGTTCCGATGCGCTACCAATGGACCAACAACTGACGCTTGAAGTGGCACGAATGATTCGTGAATACTTCTTGCAACAGAACGCGTTTCATGAAATTGACGCCTATTCTGGCGTTGATCAGCAATATAAGATGGCAAAGGCCATCCTGACTTTCCAAGATTCGGCCAAGAAAGCCCTTGCGGCTGGTGCACAACTCGAAGATGTGGTCAACGTCCCAGGTCGAACAGACCTGATGCGCGCTCGCTTTGAGGAAGGTTACCTCGATCGAATAGATGGACTGGTTGAAGAAATGACAAAGCAGATTGCATCTGCAGTGGAGGAGTGATTTAGATGAGTGGAAAAGAATACAGAACAATCACGGATGTAAAGGGACCTCTTGTGTTCCTAAATAAGACAGAACCTGTTGCCTTTGGTGAAATTGTGCAATTGCGCTTAACCGATGGCACCATGAAGAACGGGCAAGTACTCGATACCAGTGACGACCTTGTTGTCGTTCAGGTGTTTGAGGGTACGGCAGGCGTGGATCTTGGCACAGGTGTCAAGTTCATGGGTGACGTGTTCAAACTCCCAGTGAGTAAGGGCCTAATCGGACGAATTCTGGATGGTGCTGGTCGCCCACGTGATGGTGGTCCAGATATTGTCGCTGAATCCAATGCCGACATCATTGGTGCTGCAATCAATCCTTACAGTCGACAGTCTCCACACGATTTCATTCAAACTGGAATCAGTGCGATTGATTGCTGTACGACACTCGTTCGTGGGCAGAAGTTGCCCATTTTCAGCGGTTCAGGTCTACCCCACAACGACATTGCTCTACAGATTGCACGTCAGGCCAAACTGACCGGTTCCGATGAAGAGTTCATTGTGGTGTTCTGCGCTATGGGAATCACTGCTGAAGAATACAACTTCTTCCGAAGTGACCTAGAACGCACTGGAGCACTAGAGAATGCGGTACTGTTTGTCAATCTGGCAGATGACCCAGCAGTCGAGCGTTTGATTACCCCGCGATTGGCCCTAACCGCTGCGGAATATCTTGCATTTGAGAAAGACTATCACGTTCTCGTGATTTACACAGATGTCACCAACTACTGTGACGCATTGCGTCAGGTCGGTGCCGCTCGTGAAGAAGTGCCCGGTCGTCGTGGTTATCCCGGTTACATGTACACCGATTTAGCCATGCTATACGAACGCGCAGGTTTGGTGAAAGGAAAGAAGGGAAGCATTACCCAATTCCCCATTCTGACCATGCCTGGTGACGATATTACGCACCCGATTCCTGATTTATCTGGATACATCACCGAGGGTCAAATTGTGATTTCTCGCGAGTTGCATGGTTCGGGTATTTATCCACCCATCAACGTACTACCCAGCCTGTCTCGATTGATGGGCGGTACCATTGGTGAGAAAACGACGCGTGAGGACCACAAGTCTGTTTCTGATCAGATGTATGCCGGATATGCTCAAGGGCGCGAATTGCGCGGCCTTGTCGCCATTGTTGGTGAAGATGCTTTGAACGAACGTGACAAACAGTTGTTGGAGTTCTCTGCCCTCTTTGAAGACAAGTTCCTACGACAGAGTCGTGACGAGGATCGTTCGATTGATGAGACTCTGGATCTATGCTGGGACCTCATGCAGAACATTTCGACAAAGTATCTGGTTCGATTGGATCAGAAGTGGATTGACAAATACCATCCAACAGAAAAGAAATGAGTACACTGTGATATTGATTGAAGGAGGTAAGAATCATGGCGTTGGACATCAAACCCACACGTTCTGAACTCATCAATCTCAAGCGACGAATAAAGCAGACGCAGAACGGCTATAATCTTCTCAAACTCAAGCGGGATGGTCTGTTCCACGAGTTCCGAATGCTGCTTTCAGAGATGATTGAGGCCCGAGAAGGCCTCGTTCAGACTTACAGGGAAGCCGTGCAGGGCATCAGTTTGGCCGGTGCAATCGAAGGTGGCCTTGCTGTAAAGAGTGCTGCCATTGCGATTTCGAACCACCCTGAAGTGGAAGTAAAACCGCGCAATATCATGGGTGTGGTTGTTCCCAGTGTGGAAGGTAGCAACTTGACTAGTACGATTGTGGATCGTGGCATGGGTCTCATCGGTGGTTCAGCATACATTGATGAGGCTGCTGACGGATATTCGAAACTCATTGAAAGAATTGTCAAAGCAGCTGAGATGGAGGCCACCCTCAAGCGATTACTTGTGGAGATTGAAGCCACAAAACGTCGAGTCAATGCGCTTGAATTCAAGGTCATTCCTGAAATGAAGGAGGCTCAATCTTTCATCCAACTACGGCTCGAAGAAATGGAGCGAGAAGAGACGTTCCGTCTCAAGCGATTCAAGAACAAGTGAGCAGGACCATAGGTCCTGCTGGACACCTTTGAGGGGCGTGGGTCATATATCGGTTGAAGGGGCGCCCATCCCACCAGAGGTGGGAACATGACCGAGTCTGACGTGATTGAGCCCATCCGTATTGATGCAGATCTATGGTCACATCGAGACCTTCTTGAACGGGTTGTTCAACGCTGTTTCCACATCATCGAAGAGATACACGATGTTGAAATCGGCTGGAAGGTGACACTCAGTAATCAGCAAGACAGCGCTGAAGCTGCTCTAAACTCGCTGAATCGGCATTTGAGAGGTCTGTCATGGATTGCTATTCTGCAAGAAGGGAATCCCTTCGATCTCATCATTCTGCCAGAACCGCCTCGTGGAATTGGACTTTCCAATGGTCAAACTTCTGCGATTTGGACCGTATTCACGATTTTCTTGACACTGGCAGGTGCTGCTTGGTTACAACTTCAGGATTCGGAACTGAAGTTGACCGATATTGACTTGCTCGTCGATGCATTTTGCTGGTTTGCCTTGCCAATTTCATTAGTAATGTTCATTGGCAGCGATTTACGTCGAAGAATTGGGCTTAGAAGTGGCGTAGATTTAGGCTACCATATCCCATTAGCAGTTCCGTTTCTAATGACACCGGGGTCCCCCATCTGGCCCTTTGGTCTGATTGGATTCATGAGCCAACGGAAGATGGATTTGGTTGCATTTAGAGATCGTAAATCTCTTGCAGCAATGACACTCATTACACCGTTGACATTGATTGTGTCAGGATTCGCCTTTACACTCATGGGTTATTGGCTGACTTCTAATACATCTCCACATTTCGGCAGCACTCCAACGATGGTGAATCCATCCTTGTTCCCAGAATTCATTTTGAGTTTGGTTTTTACTTCGGAAGAAATCTCTCTTCGTTCAGCATGGTTACACCCATTGGGGTTGGCGGGAATCGCTCTCACCACAATGGGCTGGATTCTATTGTTGCCCTTACCAGGATTCCCTGGAGACCGCCTCCTTTCTGCCTTGTTGAATCCTGGTGAAATGGGGGAGGGAAGTACCCAAACGTGGCTTTTCGTTGGCATTCTCGCCGCTGGAATATATGTTCTCTTGAATGGTGGATATTGGCCATGGTTGGTCTTGATTGGGTTGGGTGTATGGCGACGATTCAGTCCTGAATCTAGTGCGACCTCATTCGTTTTGAACGAATCAAAAGGATTTGATGGAAGTAGCAAAAATCAATTTGGAATTGTGATGGTTGCGCTTCTTTTACTTGGATTTCCTGGTCTAATGCCGGTTGGTAATCTTGAGAATTGGGACGCCGGACTGGATACCACAGAATGGCCTACTGAGGTCTACTTTTCTGCAAATGAGGATGTTCAAATTGCATTCCCACTACTGACGGAAGGTGTTATGTTGATGAACGTGGAATTCCAATTCCGTTGGCTTGGTGCCATTGAGTATGGCCAGATTGCTGATGGTTGTGGACATCCCTGGGAATCTTGTACTTTCAATAACATCGGCCCGATTTCAGAACAATCGTTGGAGGTGGAGTGGCCATCTCCAACCCTCGGTCAAATTGGTGGCCCATCAGTCCTTCAGATTATTTGGCTTGAAGATGGATTGTCAAGAATTCATGAAGTTAATCTCACCCCCGACGTCACACCGATGCCGCTTGAAATCGCTTGGAATTGGGATGGTGATTATGAGACACCTCGATATTGCACTAATGTCACATTGGATGACGAGCGGGCAGGAAATATCACTATTGATCCCAATCACGTCTATGCGCCTCTGTTCTCATTTGACGGTGCACAAAGACTTGCCATACCAGCGGGAGATGAGATGGAGGTTTGTACCACTGGTCTGTTTGGTTCGCATCGTCTTACCTACATCGATGGAGCGATTGCGCCGGGCTTGATTGTGACAATGGATGATGGCGCCACCCTTCGGTGGAGTCTCCCTGTACTAGGGATGTCTCCTGAGCGTGCATCTGGGGTATGGCCTGCTACTGCATCTGGATGGGGTCAAAGTGAGTGGCAATACATCGCACTCCTCGAAGAGGATGCCCCCCTCACCTGTCCAATGGACAGAGTAAGCACATCGGTTCCGACCGATGAGAATGGTTCTTGGATTCTGAATCTTTCAGATATTCCACTCGCACCACTGCCAGAGGACCGTGAGAACGGCACAATCATCCTGCCCGATTCAGGACGCATCATTATTTGTGGTGAAAACCAGAAGAGCTGGTACGCAGATCTTGTTCCAGCGAATGGCACATTGAATCATGCCGGTGGTGGAGGGTGGACTTACGTGATTCCTGACTGGGTCAATGTGGACGACCAACCCATCGATGTGAAGATTGAAACTGCGGCTTTCGGAGTCACGGCGGAGTGGGACATTTCTGATTTCACTCTGGAACCCGGCCAACAGGTCCCCGCCATCAGCGGGACGCCTACGGGTAATCCCGATATTTTCCAATTATTTTGGTTTGAACCGACAGAGGACCTTTGGACCCTACATCTTGTGGCGCATTGCATCTCAACCGAAGGGTGCGGTGGAGGTGATGACTGATGCGTGTGGCCGTACTGGGTGTTGGTGCCATTGGTGGCTTGGTTGCCTCACGCCTAGCGCGCGCCGGATGCGAAGTACTGTTATGTGCGCGCGGAGAAACGGCTCAAGCACTCGAAGCAGTGGGTCTCCTGCTCGAAACCCCTGATGGCCGAACCATAGCGCTGGCCCCCGATCGTTGGACAGTTATCGATACCACTCAAGGTGATATACCAGTCGAAATGCAAGGTTGGGCTGATTATGCCATTCTATGTGGAAAGAGTTACGATATAACCGATTTGTGTCGAATTTCTGACAAGGTTCTGTCACTCAATGGGATTGCCATGTGTCTATCGAATGGAATTGGACACATGGACAAACTAGCAAATTTTGTCGGTAAGCATCGTGTCATCGGTGCATCAACTACACACGGAGCCATTCGCATTGGCCCAGGTGAAGTTCGTTGGACCAGTCGTGGTGCCATTAAGATGGGGGCTTTTGAAGGCAGTGACCTTGAACCGGTTGAGCCCAGAATCGACAGCCTCATGTCCGCTTTTGATGAAGCCGGCCTACACCCCATCTGGTCGGAAGACATCAACAAAACCATCTGGAAGAAATTGTTGCTGAATGTGGCCATCAATCCTGTTTGTGCAATCGTTGGCGTTCTGAACGGCGAGATGCTCCTCCATCCGGAATTGTTTGAAACTGGTCTAGCCGCGATGGAGGAGGCCGCTCGCATCGCTTCTGCTGAAGGGGTTGATCTGACTGATTTTGACCTCGCACAATCGCTTGAGGATCTTTGTCGGGCAACAGCTGATAATCGTGTGAGTATGCTCCAAGACATCATGGCGGGCCGAGAAACAGAGATTGATTCGATTTGTGGGGAGGTTGTCAAACGTGGTGAATCCTTGGGCATCCCCACGCCAAGAAACCAAACATTGCATGCTCTTGTGAAGGGAATTGAGCAGAGTACCCGTGCCTAATCATAATCCAAATTGTGATGCAGACCAACGTTTTCTTTCCGGTTCAATGCAGCTGCAGTGACAAGTCGTGAAACATGAATCATGTTGCGCAACTCGATGACTTCTTGAGTTGGCAGACTGCCTCGCCAGATCAGATCAACTTCTTCTCGGAGTAATTCAAGTCGACGTTGCGCTCGTTGTAATCTCGCATCGCGTTTGACCAGCCCAACATCATCAGTCATTGTTGATTGCAGAGCAATTCGGTCACTTCTCAACGGAGAATGTTCAACTAAATCTGACAATCCCTCAGCACGCCATTCAGGAAGGTTGGAATCAACCATATTTCTTGAGATATTATTAATCACGTGCTCGGCACATCTGTGGGAGAATACAACTGCTTCCAGCAGTCTGTTCGAT
>JAPYUB010000088.1 GCA_029942125.1 Candidatus Thalassarchaeaceae archaeon
GTCCAATGCTCGACTTATGGGTGCCTCTCAATTGGGATTCGATCGCATTATCGTCCTAGAATTCGACACCAAGGATGGGCGCAGAGACTTGGTCATAGAGATGTTCCGTAACGGGAATGTCATTCTTCTTGACCCAGATGGTATCATTATTCAGCCATTGACACACGTGACCTATGAGACGCGGGTCATCAAGCGCGGTGAGGCGTATGCCGCTCCTCCCGAGCCGATGGACCCTCGCAATTGGTCTGAATCTGAATTGCTAACCGTTCTTGAGGACTCTGAACGTGACCTTGTCAACACATTGGCCGGGCGCATGAGTATGGGTAGAGTCTATGCTCAGGCGATTTGTGCTGAGTCCTCCCTTGATCCAAATCAGGCTGCGAACGAAATGACTGATGTTGGTACACTACATGGTGCATTCCAGAATCTAATTGACCAGATTGATGGTGACAGTGCCATCGCCGTGGTCGATGAATTGTTCGAAGTCTCCACAAATCCGCTTGAATTTGATGCGCAGATGGAAGAACACTGCCTTGAAGTTGGCCCGGTTCAATTATCTGGTGATGCATTGACGATGGAATTTGAAACATTGTCCCATGCAATTGATGCTTGGAAAGGTGGCTATGATGCCAGCGCACTGGCCCGAAGAGATGCTGAAAAACTCGCTAAAATCACCGCGCCAGGTCAAACCGATTCCGAAGAAGAGAAATTGGCTCGTCGTGAAGGCCAACAGGCGGCTGCTGTAGGTAAATTGACGGAGAAAGGTGCGAAACAGCAAGATATAGGGAAATCGATTCAAGAGCATTGGGGTCATGTCGAATCTCTACTCAATCAAGTCATTCATTCAATCGATGAAATCGGTTGGGATGAAACCCGCACAGCCATCAAGAAAATCGATTGGATTGAATCTGCCAATCCAGAATCCAGAACTATTCAAGCAAAACTGCCTGATGAGAACGGCGATCCGGGCATTATTGTACAATTACATATTGACGACACCGTCCATCAGAATGCGCAACGATACTTCGCCAAGGGGCGCAAGGACAAGCAGAGAGCTGAAGGCGCGAAGAGCGCCCTCGCAGAGACTCAGACGCGGCAGAAGAAGGTCGACAAGCAGCGTGTAAAAGACGAGGCGGCTGGCCGTGTATCTGTTACAAAGAGATCCAAGAAATTCTGGTTTGAGCGGAATCGCTGGACGATGCTATCGAGCGGACAGTTGTTCGTTGGTGGACGCGATGCCAAAGGAAATGATCAACTCGTAAAGAAGCACCTCACTTCAGCAGACTTGTATTTTCACGCAGATTTGCACGGAGCCCCATCTTGCACGTTGAAGCTCAAGGAAGGATTCGAGGAGGATAAGAATCCCAATCCTACGCTTCCCGAGGGCGTGCCTTCACTGAGGCTGACACAATCTCTTGATTTATCCGAACATCCCAAAGAAGCATTGACCGGTGCCGCCCAGATGGCAGTCTGTTGGTCACGTGCATGGGGTAGCGGAGGTGCAGCAGCAACCGCATTTCATGCCAATCAGGGCCAAGTCAGCAAAACCACAGAATCGGGAGAATCTCTGGGCCGAGGCGCATTCATCGTCCGTGGAAATCGGCATTGGTACAAGGACCTCAGTATGAAAATCACACTTGGTATGGTTGCCATCAACGGTGTCCCCCTACCATTAGTCGGCACACATGACGTGATCAGTTCTGTTTGTGAGCGCTGGGTACGGCTGACTCCGGGTACCCAGAAGAAGGAGCAGGTGGCAACAAAGATTGCCAAGGCGACGGGTCTATTGCAAGACGATGTTCTCTCCGCACTACCCCCAGGAAATGTCTCACTAGGAGATAGCCAAGGCATCTTTGAGTAATCGAATGTGTACCCCTACTATCATTTCTGGCGCTTGAACAAAACCATCATCTTGTCCGGTCCGAGTTCACGACCGGCTATGCCACATCCAACCGCTTCCCAACCTTCTGCGCCCAGCTTGTTCAGTTGTTCATCGGTGATATCGATGAGTTTCCCTGTGACAATTTTGTATTCCCATCCCACCATGATTGGCGGTGATTGCGGGAGCGCTTTATTCTGTTCCTGGGTCTGAGCGCAACTGTGATGCACCCGCCTCCATCAATCCCGCTGCGGGACCTACCGGCAAATCCTCAATCTCCTCTTGAGTGAGCGGGCGTGTCTGCACATTTTCGGTGAGAATCATCGAGTGTCCGTGTGGATCCAGAAACTGAAGCGTCGCCTCTCTTTTTCCTCCACGAATCTCGATCATGGCTTGGGTCAATTGTGCTAGTTCAGTAATGTTTTCTTCGTTGGCCTCGATAGCCGCTTGACGCCCGACCATGTCAATCACATCTTGAAATCGATTGAGCACCCCTTCGATATTGGATACATACCCCGTCGAATGTGATCCTGGTCTGGCCTCTAAATCTAACTCTAACAAACGAACGGTGCCTGCTGAACCTCGAATGACACGGACCTTCAAATCCTCTATTGAATCAATTAGATATGATTGACAAGATCCTTCTCGGGCCTCTGCTGGGATGAAATCGGTTTGACGCCACCCACATCCTGGGCATGTTAGTGTGATTTGGGTATGTTCACCGAAATAGGCAATTTCTTCAGTATGTGCAAGCATGGATAATCCTTCATCATACCCGCATATGACGCAGGAAACCTCGATTGTACTCTCCATGGAAAATTGTCCTCCTCTTGGGGTTCAACCTATGCGTCTGGTGCGAACACTTCGTTTTCCACACCCTTTAGAGTCGCAAAATCTGCTGGGAGCAATATGAGCCGATCATCACCCACCTGAATCAGGGCGCCACCAAGATCCCCCTCAATCAATTCCTGCAACCGAGTAACACAATTGGCAAACTCTACATCCCGATGAATGAGGCGTTTCAACTCGACAATCGCCACATCTCCAGCGGCCACCCAATCAAATAGCGTTTCAATACCCGAAGAATCTTGTAGAACTGCGCGATGAATGATGGCCTCCCCTCGCATGGAAGGAACTGGTGCATCGGGATAGATATCGCCCAAATCGTGGTAGGCTTCGGCTGGAGAGACCGGTTCAGGTTGTGATTCAGCGATTGATGGCATATCCATCCACCTGGGTGTGTCTCCCCCCTCCATGGAGGCCTCCGAACGGTGACAATCCTTCAATCCTCGGACCCATTTGACTTCATAGGTTCAAGAACCGTCACGACTGCAGACGGTCCGAGGTGCGACCAAGGGGACGTCAGACGAGGGATTCAAAAGGGACCCTCTTCTCGACACATCATCCCCGAAGCGCATCTGCGCGGGTTCTTGGAGGATATTGATATGGATGCGAACATGGCTGTAGTTAAGACTGGAACGAGTACACTAGGAATCTGTTTCGATGGCGGAGTCGTCGTCGGCGCGGACCACCGAGCGACCATGGGGCACTTCGTTGCCAACAAGAGTGTTCAGAAGTTGTTCAAAATTGCTGACAACCTCGCATTGACTACGGCTGGCCTTGTCGGTCACGCCCAATCCCTTTCACGAACCCTCAAAGCAGAAATGAGCCTGTTTGAACTCAAGCGAGGCCAGCAGATGACCGTCAAGGGTGCTGCAACGATGACCGCCAATATTCTCGTCGGCCGCCCTCACTGGGTTCAGTTGCTCATTGCCGGAGTGGATGATACTGGTGGCAGTGTCTATTCGATTGACTCAGCTGGCGGTTCTATTCCTGATGAATACTGCGCAACCGGCTCTGGTTCCCCTTACATGTATGGTGTCTTGGAAGATCAATTTAAATCCGGTATGACTGAAAAAGAAGCCCTCAAAGTGGCCGCCAAAGCCCTTCTTGCAAGCGCACAGCGTGATGCTGCTAGCGGTAACGGCATGGATTTGGCCGTCATAACCCAGAAAACAGGATTCACTTTGCTCACCGAAGCAGAACTAACCGCACTTCTCGAACAGTGCTAATCCCTTCCCGGCGCACGCGCCGTCCTCGCACCCATCCAGTAGATGGGATTGTGATGCAGTGTGTATTCCGGGTCGAAAGGAGGTTAAGGCATGCGTCTAACATTCCAACAAGTGAAAAAGAAAATTGAAAGTATGGTGCCTTCGGGTATAGATTATGACGTGGATCTTGAAGCGGCAAGCATCGCCATCATCACATCTGAACCTGAAGCATTTTCAGGCCAAGATAGTCTGGCTAGTAAGATTGCCAAGACCATCAAACGCCGAATTGAAATTAGGCCCTCTGCAGATATTCTGATGGACGCCAAGGAAGCCGAAGCCAAAATCATCGAAATGCTCCCTGATGAAGCGGGACTCAAGCGAGTCTATTTCGATGGTGCCATTAGCGAGTGCACTATTGTTTGTGATGACCCCGGAATCGCAGTTGGTTCGAAAGGTGTAACGATTCGTGGTATCCGCGATGAGATTGGATGGATTATCCGCACGGAACGCTTTGCAGCTGTCGAAAGCAGGACTATGCACAACATCCGGAAATATCGCCAGGAGAACGCTGATGATCGCAAGGCCTTACTGCGAAAATTCGGTACCAGAATTTACCGCCCACAACGCCAAGGTGAGGTTTGGTGCCGCCTTACAGCCCTTGGTTCATACCGTGAAGTTGGACGGGCAATGCATCTGGTCACGACCAACGAATCCAAAGTCGTCGTTGATGTGGGTGCCAAACCGACGAACAACCTCAGCGAAATAGCGCCATTCTTCAATGCACCAGAATTGATGCCATTAGAGAATCTCGATGCAATCGTCATCACGCATGCACACATTGATCACATCGGTCAATTGCCTGTGATGTACAAGTATGGATACCGTGGCCCCATCTACTGCACACCTCCGACACGAGATTTGATGGTACTTTTACAAAGTGATTACATCAAGGTCGCCGCTGCTGAAGGCCATCCTCCCCCCTATGGGTTGGGTGATGTTCAAGAGATGATTAAACACGTAGTCGATGTTGAATGGGGTAAGACCATCGACATTGCCCCAGACATCAAACTAACCATGTACAATGCAGGACATATTCTTGGTTCATCTTCCCTGCATATGCACATCGGAGAAGGCAAGCACAACATCGTCTTCAGTGGAGACATCAAATATGAAAAATCGTGGTTGTACGATGCTGCAGCTGTTCGTTTTCCCCGCGTTGAAACACTCATCTTAGAATCGACGTATGGTGGAGCCAAGGATTTCCAACCGACACGTCAAGAGGCCACGCAAGAATTGCAAGATTTGATTCGAAGGGCTTTGGGTCGAAAGGGCAAGATATTCTGCCCCGTATTTGCCGTTGGACGTTCGCAGGAAGTTATGATTGCCATTGACCAACTCTTCAAATCAGGTGAATGTGAACCAGTGACCGTCTGGCTGGATGGAATGATTACTGAAGCTACTGCCATCCACGCAAGCCATCCCGATGCCCTCAATCGTGACCTTCGAAAGCAGGTCCTCAAAGGTGGTGATGAGAATCCATTCAATTCTAAGTGGTTCCGTAAGGTGAGTGGCCGTGAACAACGCGAGAGCATCCTGATTGATCCGAATCCATGTATTGTGTTGGCCACATCAGGAATGATGACTGGCGGCCCCATTGTAGAGTACTTCAAGAACTGGGCTCCTGAACCTAATCACACATTGTGTTTTGTCGGATATCAGGCAGATGGGACCTTGGGTCGACGTCTTCAGAAAGGCTTTGCTGAAGTCCCCATCAATGATGGTGGGAAGACACACATGGTTTCCATTGGATGCGATCTGGTTACCATCGATGGTTTCAGTGGACATAGTGACCGCCGACAATTGATGGACTATGTCAAGGCGATGAATCCGAAACCCAAGACCATCATCTGCCATCATGGTGACCCTCACACTTGCGCCGAATTCCGCAAGGATCTTGCTAGCACGTATCGTGTTCGCACATACGCCCCCAAGAATTTGGAAACCATTCGTTTGATTTAGAGTACGGGGACATCAAATCCATCCTCAGCCGGGTCCGGCAGTATCTGGGCTTCAGTCTGCTGTTCCTTGACCTGTTTACTGGTTTCACTTCCCGAATGGGAAAGACCCTCCTCTTGCTGAAAGAATGTCATGACAGCACCGGCTGCAAAAACGCCGGACAGCGCCAACAATGCCCAAGCATTGGCCCCCACCGCCCCTTCATTCACAATCAGTAATATTGAGGCAAATGCAAGCATGGTAAATGTGAGACCAAGGACCATGGCACGTGGGTTGCCCATGCTAGCCCGTCTACCCTGCCTTTGATGAACTGAACGCTCCTCCGCGCGCCATGGACTTCAACATCGGAACCTCATCTGGCCCGCGCAATCAGCGCAAGTCACCGACTCCACGTGGAGGGGGTGGCTTGGTTGGATGGCTGATGACCGCTGTGGCACCTTTCGGTGAAAACGAGGAACACGCTATGGATCAGGCTCTGGTTGAACTCGGCCTTGGAGATGCACGATTGATTCG
>JAPYUB010000089.1 GCA_029942125.1 Candidatus Thalassarchaeaceae archaeon
TCTCGAGGATATGCACAAGGCAATCTCTGAATCGGGGCTACCTCCTTTACCTGGCCCCGGTGAACTACCTCCATTGCCCGCACCCGGTGAATTGCCACCGTTACCTGCTCTTGGTGAATTACCACCGTTGCCAGCACCTGGTGAATTACCACCGTTGCCAGCACCTGGTGAATTACCCCCCCTACCATCGCCCGGTGAACTCCCCCCACTTCCAGATCTGCCTGCCCCCGAAATCCCGGTCACCTGTGGGGCCTGTGAATCGACATTCACTGCCAGAGCAAACAAGGCAAGACGTGTGAAATGTCCATTATGTAATGAAACAGTAAAACTCTGAGATGATGACTATGTGTGGTATTATTGGATATATTGGAATGCAAAATGCAAGCCCTATTCTCGTCGATGGGCTCAGGAAACTCGAGTATCGAGGTTATGATTCAACTGGCATCGCTGTAAAAAATGGAGATATTACAATCCATAAGCGAATCGGAAAGGTTGCAGATTTAGAATCCATACTTCCCAAAAAAATCGAAGGTACTTGTGGAATTGCTCACACCCGCTGGGCAACTCATGGAGGAGTCACAGACGCCAACGCTCATCCGCATGCATCTGAGGATGGAAAAGTGGCCATCATTCACAATGGTATCATTGAGAATGCGAGTCAAATACGTAAGCATCTCCAATCTGAAGGTGTCAAGTTCTCCTCAGAGACAGACTCAGAAGTATTGGTGCATCTCATTCATAGAAACTTAGAGGGCGGTTCAGCTCCATTGACTGCAGTTCGGAAGGCCTTACGCAGTATCCGCGGAACTTGGGGGCTCTGCGTTCTATTTGCAGATCATGAAGCCATCATCTGCGCCCGGAATGGTTCTCCACTTGTAGTCGGGATTGGTGAGGGGGAATCATACATTGCAAGCGATCCACATGCTCTGACTCCATACACTCAGCGCGTCATATTCCTTGAAGACGGTGATTTGGCAGAACTCACGCCTGGTGATGTTCGCACATCTCGAATGGATGGGAGTGCGGCAGACTCTACTGTCACGACGATTGAAGAGACCTGGGAAGAGGCTGAATTGGGTGATTTCCCACATTTCATGCTCAAAGAAATTCACGAGCAACCCGAGGCACTCCGCCATTGTATCACAGGTCGTACACTGGGTTCCGAAGGAACTGGGAAACTGGGTGGTTTGGGTCTTTCACCACGTGAATTGCAACGAATATCTCACGTTCGCCTCATCGGTTGTGGGACTGCACTGCACGCCTGTCAAGTTGGACGATTGTCCATCGAGACTCTTGCACGAGTGCCGGCGTTGGCTCATGTGGCGAGTGAATTCCGTTACAATGACCCCGTGATTGATTCCAATGCTCTATACTTCGCAGTGAGTCAAAGTGGCGAAACTGCCGACACGCTTGCTGCAGTGAAGGAAATTCAACTCAAAGGAGGAAGGGTTCGCGGTGTCATCAACGTCGTGGGTTCTTCGATTGCCCGTCAATGTGGAAGCGGTGCATACATTCACTCCGGTCAAGAGCAGGCTGTTGCATCAACCAAAGCGTTCACCAACATGGTCGCGGCATTGTCTTTGTTTGCCATTCAAATTGGCAGGGCGAGAACGTTGTCTAGAGCCCAAGGTAGGAATCTGATCAAGTCGCTGAACGCCGTTCCAAACAAAATTGAGGAATATCTTGCCAACCCAGGTCCTATTGCTGAGGCTGTTGCCTTGCTGTCAAAGGCGAAGAGTGTTCTATTCCTCGGTCGTGGTGCATCGGCTCCAGTAGCCAGAGAAGGCGCATTGAAACTGATGGAAGTCGCGTATATCCCCTGTCTTGGATATCCGGCCGGTGAAATGAAACATGGCCCCATCGCTCTTCTTGAAGAGGGCAGTCCAGTGGTGGTCATCGCGCCGAATGATTCTCATAGAGATAAGACGATTTCAAGCATCCACGAATGTCGTGCCCGAGGTGCCAAGATTATTCTCATCCATGAAGCCGGGGACTCGATTGCAGAAAACGGGGACATCTCAATCCCCGTTCCTTCCACTGATTCGATGTTCACACCCATGTTGACCGTACTTCCACTCCAACTCATCGCGTACCATACGGGTCTAGCACTCGACTGTGATGTGGACCGCCCGCGGAATCTTGCGAAATCGGTCACCGTGGAGTGAATCTCAACGGATTGTGAACTTGCCTACGCCACTGTCCCATTGCAACGGATGATAACCCAACTTGTGGTTTGTGTGCCGCATCTTGATGACGGCAATCTTTCGATTGATTTGGTCGCCTACTCGCTCCATTGTGAGGTGTAGTACTCCATCTGAAAGATAATCTTCAATGCCAAATTCACCGAATTGATTCTTCATTTCACCCATCATCTCGCAGATGATGAATGTCGTTAATCCGAGTCGGCGGCACGCCTCAAAGAATCGGAATGTCTCATCGCGCGGGTTGTCCATCTGTGTCAATGTGAAGAAGGCGCCTAATGAATCGAAAACTAATACCTCAAAGCCAATGCTCTCACGATAGTTCGTCAGTTGCTTGATGAGTTGACTCATCCAATTGACTTGATCTGCAGTACCTGCTTCGTGCAACTGCACACGCAAATCGGCAAGATCGATGATGGCGATGTTGCTGCGAACCCGTGGATCATCAACATTCATGCCCATGTTTGCCATGTGCCCTGCCAGCGACTCCTTAGATTGCTCTAATGTAACGTAGATTCCTGATGTTCGCCCCTCAAGAACGGCGTTGTAAAGCATCGCAAAGCCGAGACTGGATTTCATCGAACCAGATGAACCCGCAAGCAAACAGAGGTGTCCCTTTGGAATGCCCCCTTGCATCTGCTCATCCAATCCCATGATGTATGTCGGGATTCTTTCAGTCGCGTCGCTCATAGGGCCACCAGAACGAGCGATTCACTTCAAGAAGATAAACGCCACCCCCCTCCGGTTGGCATGGAATCAGTCCATCTTGCCTCTGGTTCGCAACGTAGAGCCTCGATGCTTGAGGCACAGGGATACGAGGTGATTCAACTTCCCCTACGCGCGAGCGAGCGCCCTCACAGGCATGGTATTCCAATATCAGAACAGGTTGAACACACATTGCTCGGTAAGATCGAAGCAGCCCAAAGAGAATGTTCGGCGCCCGTGATTATTGTCGCCGATACCTTGGTTGAAGATCCAGATGATCCACTTCACCCTATTGGAAAGCCCCAAAATCGGCGAGAAGCACTGACTATGCTGCTGCGTCTCAGCGGCAGAAATCACCGTGTTTGGAGCGGAACGGCACTGATTCGAGGCAACGAGATTGAATCGTGGATTGAATCAGCAACGGTATCCTTCGATTCATTGGATGATGATATGCTAGAGGCTTTGATTGTCTCAGATTCATGGAGAGGGAAGGCCGGTGGGTACGACCTCGCAGGACCCATGGGGGGTTATGCCCGAGTTGTGGAGGGTGCTGAAGAGACCGTACTCGGTTTCGCACCGCAGATATTTAGCCATCTTGAATCGTTTTAATCCGAAGGTATCACTGCTGCCACTTTCAACATAATATACCCGCAACAATTGCCCCAGTACATGGAAGATTCCAACGTCCAGTACCCCACCAATCGTTGGGTGATTCTAGGTGTCATGAGTCTAAGTTTAGTAATCGTGATGCTAAACAATGTGACATTGAATGTGGCCTTGCCAGATTTATCTACTGACCTCCGTGCAGATAATTCAGAACTACAATGGATCATGGATGCGTATGCGCTCGTATTCGGCGGCACACTCCTAGTCATGGGTGCACTTGGTGATAGATTCGGTCGAAAGGGTGCACTTCAAATTGGCCTCATCATCGTTGGCGCTGCATCCGCATGGACGGCCTTCTACGCCGATTCCTCCACCGATGTAATCATCGCTAGAGCAACGATGGGTTTGGGAGCGGCTTTGGTGATGCCATCTACATTGTCAGTCGTTTTGGTTGTATTTCCCCCTGAAGAACGTGGTAAGGCTATTGGAATCTGGGCAGCGATGGCTGGAGTCGGTGCACCCATCGGCCTTCTTGTCGGTGGTTGGGCAGTAGAAACATACGATTGGGAAATGGTATTTTTGATCAATGTCCCCATAATTATTCTCGCTCTGGCCGCTGGTGCAGTGATTGTACCTCGTTCTAAAGACAATCAAGAACGACCACTAGATATCGGAGGGGCCATACTCTCTGTGGTCACCTTGGGAACTCTTCTCTACGGAATTATCGAAGGCCCAAGTCTTGGTTGGACAAATTCAGGAGTGATGGGTGCCTTTGCCACCAGCATCGTCTCCGGTGTTTTGTTTGTCTATTGGCAAAGGAGGACGGAATTCCCTCTCTTACCGTTAGACTTTTTCAAAAATCCTCGCTTCTCAATCGGTCTGATTGCCATCGCCATGGCATTCTTTGTGATGTTCTCGTTCATGTTCATGCAGATGCTGCATTTCCAACTCGTTCGTGGGCATTCGCCATTTTCAGCGGCCATCCGCTTTTTCCCGTTGCCCATTGGATTGATGCCAGCTGCGGCTAACAGTGATCGATTGGTTGCAAAGTTCGGTAGACCCAATGTAATATCCACGGGATTATGTTTGGTCGCGACAGGCTTGTTCCTCTTCACGCAAGTCAATGTCGACACCAGTTATGCCCAAATCGCTGCAACATTCTTCTTCCTAGGTGTTGGAATGGGTCTGACAATGGCTCCCTCAACTACGGCTGTAATGGATGCCATCCCTCATTCCAAAGCAGGAGTGGGTAGTGCAACCAATGACGCGAGTAGAGAGGTTGGTGGTGCCCTTGGTATTGCTATCGGTGGAAGTGTTCTCAACGAGATTTACCAGTCGACCATCATCATCCCCGCTTCGGCATCTGCTCAATCCGGTGTGATTCAGGAATCATTTCCTGCTGCGATTACTATTGGTCAGAGAATGCTTGAACTTGGTAATCCTGAAGGTGCCGACCTCATTGCATCGGCCAGAGAATCGTTCATTGAAGGAATGGTTGGTGCTTGCCTAGTCGCCGGTTGTGTCGCATTGCTGGCGGCAATCATAGTCAAGTGGAAAATGCCTCATGATGAATTACCATCAGAAGATGCTTGACACATTTCTAGAACACGTGCCAATTCCACATCATTTTGAACTAATCCATTTCGCTTGAGTGCAGTACCTACAATCCATGCTTTGGCTATTGAATATTCAGCCAATGTATCTGCATTGACGCCAGAACCTACAATCAACTGCGCCTCTGGAACGGCTTGCTTGATTCGTTCAAGATCGACCGATTTTGTGGGTGCACCCGTGCCACTTCCAGAGACAATTAGCGCATCGGCAAGTCCCCTGTACCATGCATCTTTTGCTTCTTGCTCTAAAGACCACTTTTCATCATAGGGTGTAGCGTGTTTCACACCCACATCAGCCATAATAGCTACGTCTGCATTGAGGGAATTCCGAAGTCGTAACGTTTCTGCAGCCTTCCCCTCGATAAGGCCTTGATCAGTCACCATTGCTCCGATGTGGACATTTACTCGGATGAATTCTGCACCGGTTACAGTAGCAATCGAAAGGGCAGCATGTGGATCATTGCGTAGTACGTTAACACCGACAGGGACATCGCTCAATTCAACGATAGCACGGATGATTCGAGTCATCGCTGCGATGGTAATGGCATCAACTGTTTTTTGGAATGGCACATCACCAAAGTTCTCGACCAAGATAGCATCGACTCCTCCTGCGAGAAGCGTTGTCGCATCTGCGAGTGCAGATGATTCTACAGCATCAATGTCCCCTGCAAATCCGGGAGAACCGGGCAGAGCCTTGAGATGAACCATACCGATTAGGCCAGTGGGGATTTTTCTCCTCATCCACCTCACCTACGGGTGTTCAGCCTGAAGCCAGCGCCAGCATGAACGCAACCCTTCTTCCAGACTCTGAAATGGGGACCAGCCCAAGACCCTCTGTGATTCTGAGATATCGGGCACGCGTCGACGTGAATCTCCTGGATGTCCAACTTCTTGGTAGTGAATCACTGATTCGGAACCCGTCACTTCAAGGCATAGGTTGGCAAGATCCACGATGCTGACTTCTTCGGGATTGCCCAGATTGAATGCTGCACCCGCCAACCGTGAGCCATCCAATCCCTCCTCCAATTCACCCGCAATTCGAATACCATCGACCGCTTCGTCCACCCAAGTGAACGAGCGAGTCTGTGTTCCATCTCCATGAATCGTGATTGGCTCGCCACGACGACATTGTTCAAGGAAAATACCTGTTACTTGACCGTATGAATTACCGGGTAATCGAGGTCCATAGGCGTTGAATGGGCGAACTATTCTCGCATCGAGACTACTGTTACTCACTGCGTGTTGAACAAGGACCTCTCCAAGGTATTTGCTAGCACCATATGAGTGCCGGCCATGTTCGGAAGCCGAAGAGAAGAGG
>JAPYUB010000090.1 GCA_029942125.1 Candidatus Thalassarchaeaceae archaeon
CAGTAGGCCGTGCAGCATTTCTATTGTCAATCATATCATTGCTTGTAGCAATGACGGTTGCAGCTCTGTATTCCGAACACCTAGTTTCGTGGTTACCCAGTATTGGGATTTGGTTCGTGGCATTTCTATTGATGTTTCACTACGAAATGGTAGTCCCAGCCTCATTCATGCTGAAACACAAGGGTCTTTCGGGGAATATTGCAATTTCATTACTTGTGGGCATTGTGATTGTATTCGGAGCCGCCGCTGTCAATGGTGTATTGACTCCACTTGTGTGGATTGTGGCTTTGGTTGCAATGCTAGTCAATGCAGCAAGAGAAATCGTCAAGGATATCGAAGATGAGGTTGGTGATGCTGATCGGGAAACATTGCCCAAACAAATCGGCCCGCAACGTGCCCGAGCGATTGCACAATTACTAGTATTGACTGCTCTAATTCCATTGGTCGCACCCTATGCAAGAGGGTTGCTTCCAATGGGCCTATTGATTACGCAAACACCAGCCATGTTCGTGATGGTTTCAGTGAAACCCCGCCTCTATAGAGGTGAAGATCACGCTGCACAGAGGATACTACGTTTGGCAATGCTGCTGGGGCTGGGGGGTTTCTTGGCCAGCGTACTTATTACTGTTTAATACAACTCATCGTATGCATCGAATGCTGCTGGATTACACAGATATGTGAGTATAGCCATCTGAGCCCACATTCTATTTTCTGCTTGATCAAAAACAATACTGTTGGGGCTATCGATGACGGCATCGGTCACTTCTTCACCTCGATGAGCGGGTAAACAATGCATGAAACCGTAGTCTTCATTTGCATGTGACACAAGTTCTTCATTAACTTGAAATCCATCAAAAGCAGCCAATTTGTCAGAAAGGTGTTCTTCACCCATACTGATGAAAACATCGGTGTAAATGATGGTAGCATTCATGCATGCATCCACGGGATTGTTTGTTTCAATCATCTTCGCTCCCGTATTTTTCGCTATTTCAAAGGCTCGTTCGACAACATCGTCAGCCGGCTCACACCCAGCAGGGACAGCCCAAATGCAATCCACACCGAGCATCGCACAAGCCAGCATCAAATCGTGGAGGACATTGTTTCCATCCCCTACCCATGCCACACGCTCCCCCTCCAGAGTTGGGTTTCGTTCCATTATGGTCATCAAATCAGCCGCAGCTTGACATGGATGATGTTTGCCTGAAAGTGCGTTTATGACGGGGACGGTGGAGTTTTCAGAGAGCGTCGTAACCATGTCATGCCCATAACAACGATAGGTGATTCCATCAAGGAATCTAGAGAGTACCGCGGCCGTATCTGCAACCGACTCAGACTTACCCATTTGGATGTCACCTTTTAGCAGTGTCAATGCCTGTCCGCCCAATTTGTGGATGCCGACTTCAAAAGATACTCGCGTGCGGGTGCTGGGTTTCTCATAGATGCAACCAATACTGAGTTCGTCCAATGGCTTGAAATCGTAATCAGTATCTGGATCTTGTTTGAAATGAATTGCCCATTCTAGAACGCTTCGTAAATTGTCTCCAAGGTCATCGATCGACAAGAGATGCTGAATATCACTCATGGAAATCCCTCAGTTTCGCTCGCCTTCAATATCTCCTGCGAAACCATCTCGGGTATCGGCCATGCCGCCGAAAATACTCTGTGCGAATGATAGGATGTCGGCTAGACCCTCTTCTTGTTCACTGGATAGGGGTATTAGCCCGGGTTGAATTTGTGAATTCTTCATCATCCGAAGTTGCCCGATGGCAAATTCTGTTCGCTGACCCCCCGCTTCTTCAAACAGTGCAGATTCTAGTTGATCCAAATCTTCACCCCATCCAAGAACACGGTCAAGATCTTCGGGGGTGAGCAAATCCGCTTTAGAAAGGAAATTTGCTGTAGGTAGTCCGAGTCTGAAATGCACGATGTTGGAGAGCAGCATCTGTGACACGAAACCTGATGGCGATTGTGACAGCATCGGATCGAACAGGAAGATAAGAGCGGCCTGCCCTTGACCGAGAACCTCGACCATGTGCGAACTGGCTTCTCTGAAAGCAAACAATTCAACTTGTCCAGGGGTATCAATCACTAGTAAGTCACCCGAGAGTCCGGCGAGTTCCTCTTGGATATCATATGATTGAGCGGCAACAAGGTCTGCGGCTAGAATTTGGGCGCCGTTGGGACCAAGGTCGTACTCGGCCATGACTTCATGAAGGGAGATTAAATCACGAACGTCGAATTCCGGGTCATAATGAACGCGTTCGGCCCCGGGATCGAGGTTAATCGTGAGGCATTCGATCTCAAGAAAACGTGACCATCGTTGAAATGCGGTTACTAGCGTACTCTTTCCGGCACCGGCCGTACCAACCACGAATAGAACGGGGGGCGTGCTGCTATCGCTTACACTCACATTTGGCGGCCATCTGCTGTGGTTCATCAACCCTCCGACAGTTCAACCGGTCCTATGGACCGAGCAATTTGCTACGCAACAATGGTTATACCCGTTTGAAGAACGTCACAGTACCATCCCACGCGTTGGGATGGAGGAATTGGAATGAGTGACGAAAACGATGATGGAAACATGCCGCCGGCACCGCCCGGCTTGGAACCCCCGACTCCCCCCGAAGCCCCACCGGCTCCCCCCGAAGCCCCACCGGCACCGCCCGGCATGGAATCACCGACTCCACCTGATGCTCCGCCGGCACCTCCCGGCTTGGAACCACCAACTCCACCTGATGCTCCACCAACTCCACCTGATGCTCCACCAACTCCCCCCGAGGCGCCACCAACTCCACCGGCCCCGCCCGGCTTGGAACCCCCCACACCCCCCGAGGCGCCACCAACTCCACCTGATGCGCCACCGGCCCCGCCCAGCATGGAACCACCCACGCCACCCGAACCTCCAGAAATGGATGGTTCAAATGATGGAGATCTCGGCGATCCAATGGATCTCTTGGTTATGTATGATGAAGATTCAGAAGAATCTCTTCAGGAAGATGGAGACGTGGAAGATATTCCTGAAGCTCCGCCTGCCCCTCCTGGAATTGATTTACTAGCCCCGCTAGCGCCTCCCGAGGACGTTGTAGAGGGTGCATTGGCACCTCCATCACCACCTGGACATGACCTCCTTACACCTGTAGGAAATACAGAAGATGATGGGCATTCTGACGACGAGCCAGTTGCATTGGGTGGAGATGAAGAATCTCAACACTCCATGGCTGGTGGGAAAATTCGTAGCGCATCTGATGTTGATGCAATTCCTGGCCACAAATTGATTGGGGCATTGGAAGAGAGTGAAGATGTCACACTGACCCCTGACGGAGAAATGGTCAAGCAATCGGTGAAGGGTGTTTTGACCCTTTCAAATCCTAGTGATAGTGACAGATTGTGGGATATCGATGTCATTCTCAATGACACAAATCATTCCGATGTCGGAACCGATTTGCCATTCTCAGAATTGGAGGCTGGAGCCGATCATAGTGTTGATTACAGTGTTGAAGGACCTCGAATGCTGTGTCTTCGCGAACGAATTGATACAAACCCATCGCGAAACCAAGAACGAAGTCTCTCTGTTGTCCGTGACAGTGAGGCTCAGGATATCGAGTTGGAGTTAGAAGTTGAGAATATGAGTCCAGTTCAACTCAATGACATTGTTGTAACTCGAACGTTCCCAATCGAAATTCAGGTTGGCGAAGGCGACGATTTTGAGAAGCAAGGTGATACAGTAACATGGTCTGTAGGCCGTCTAGCATCAGGTGAAAGTCGGACGCTGTCCATTCCCACCTTGGTGACTGCAGAAGCTGTTGGCTCAATCGATGCAGGGCATGCAACCGCAACATACACAGCAGATGCTACACTTTCTGGCATGAACTTCAACGAGGTCGATGCGCATTGCCGCGGATTCTCTTACATGGTAGTCGATGAAGATGAAAGACCTGATAATTATCGCTGTCAGGCCGTCTTTGAGAACAGATCTTCATTCACTGTTGACCTAACCAAATTGACGGTCAGCCAAACCGGTGTCGATGAACATCTGTTTGAAATTGACGATGTTGAAGACGATGTACTCCCCGATGGACGTTGGGAGAGTGATGTAAAGGTTGTACATTCAACTGAGAAACCGACATTCAGTCAAGAGTTACTCTACACCGTTCTACCGAGAGTCAGTCAGTGTACTGTAGGTACTGTGACATTGCAACCACTGACCATTGAGGTGCTGGAAGCAGCAGTGGAGAAGTCGTATTCAATCGACGTTCTACGACACTATCGACAAACCGATTTGACGGCAACCATGGATATTGAGAACATTGGCTCAGCAACTATCAATCTGTTGCGAATCACCGATGATATCCCCGGTATCTTCGCAGCCCCGGATGCTGACAGTGTGAAATCTAGTATCGATGGAAACGAATTGATTCGTGATCAATTTAGAATCGAATTAAAGGAAGGCATTAGTCTTGAAGAGAATCGAACTTCACCTGATGGACCCGGGCATACAATGCTGATTACAATCGGAACAAAGGGTCCGATTGGATTGGCCCCAGGACACAAGATGTGTATCACATATCCTCTAGTTGCACCTGATCCAAGCCCCGCAAACGACGTCGTCGCAGCCCCTGCTCGTATTGACTTCAGTGCAGAACGATTTGGGCCGGTAGCTACTCGTGGACTCAATGTTGTCCCAGCAGTCCGAGTGACCCATCGAAAGGTCAACTATGACTCAGGAAAGGAAGTGTTCCCCGCCGGTGGTGCGGGAAGATATGAAGCAATGATTATGTTCAACAATCGTGCTGATTCCGCCCTTGAAGATGTCGTCATTCACGATATTATCCCAGGAGCATTTGACTTGGTTGAGTGGAAGGTGACCTCCTCTGGAGGAGGTATCGTAAAGTGCGACATGGATGAGGAAGCTACTACTGATGGCAAGAAGATGTCGTGGAAAATAGGAACCGTCGGTCGTGGTGAAAGAATCGAGGTTACATACGAATTCAAGGGTGACCCAGATGCTGGATTCAAGGTCAGTGATGCACAAGAAATCCATGGAATCGATGTAGGTGCAGAAATTGAAGACGACGAGCCACCAGAGGCCATAGCAATGCAGGAACCTGAACCTGAGGAAGAAGCCGAAGAAGAGGCTGCTGAGGAAGAAGCCGAAGAAGAGGCTGCTGAGGAAGAAGCCGAAGAAGAGGCGCCTGAGGAAGAAGCCGAAGAAGAGGCTGCTGAGGAAGAAGCCGAAGATGAATCATCCGTTGACGAGGAAGATGATGAAATGGATGCTGCATTAGCGAAATTAACCGGTGGAGATTCATCAACTGAATCCGATAATGACTCTTCCGAAGCAAGATCATGTACAATCTGTAATGCTGAAGTTGAAGCGGGAATGGCGCAGTGCCCTGTATGTTCATTCACCTTTTAGTCAATCGAAATCGAGTAAATCGTCTGGAATCTCGACATCTGTTCGAGTTTCTTTAGAGATTTGAAGTTGACCGATTTCACTCATGTCGACTTGTGGCTGTTCCAGTTCATCGGCAAGGAGGGGGGGAATTTCCTCATTTGAGGGTGCGACCAGCTCGGCTGCGGTAATTCCTGCCATCGATTCAAGCGAATCAGTGGAAAAAGTAGCCGGAGAGAGGGTTAATTCTCTTCGAGAATCGATGGATGGTGATTCATCATTAAACTCACCAGTTTCCAAAAGATCGAGTTCAGGCACATTTGTGCCTATGATTGGGGAGCATTCACTCATAAAATCATACAACAAACGGCTTGAGTTTCCACCATGGACAAAGGCACTTCTAGCACGTTCCCAAGCCTCCTCCTTTCGCCCACGAATCCAAATGGCACGACATAGGCCAACGGTTGCAACATCTGTGGGCGCACCTACCGAAAGTGCCCGACCCCACAATGATTCTGCCAAGCGAGATTTATTGAGCGATGTAGCTGTTTCTGCAGCCGCTATGGCGGCATCTGCACGATGAGGGTGGGCTTTGAGAACTGTACGATATACTTTGAGTGCTTTGCGCTCATTTCCCAAACTGCGTAGTACCTTACCATGACGCATTTTGAATTCGGGTTCTCTACGCCAACGTTTGCATGCTGAACGAAGGATTGATTCGGCGAGATTGAGGTCCCCTTCTACCTCCGCCGCGTGCGCTTCGCGCAAGGCCTGCTCGGGAGAGTCCACGGGTCCGCATACCCATCCATGAGTTGAATTCTTCCCTTGGCATTCGTTACCGCTCAAATTTTCAACCCGAAGGGTTGATGGCGCTCCCTCAACGGCACAGGGTCATGGCAGAAGACATCCCAGAGCAGCCTGAGATGCCTCTCGGGCAAATGTTCATGCCATTTATCCTTCTAATTGGTATGTCG
>JAPYUB010000091.1 GCA_029942125.1 Candidatus Thalassarchaeaceae archaeon
CTATTTCCCCACGAATGGTGATGATTTGCCCGATAATAGCCATGGAGGGACTTGGGATGGGCGTCTGTATGTCAGTCACTATCACGGAGGGATGTGGATTGTCGATGTTGAAACACTGATTCATGCTGGTTATTCTGGACAAGACCGAAATGACACCAACATGGAATCAACGCTTGGATTCTATCTTCCACATGGCAGCGAATATGGAGATCCACTGGACAGTCAATTCTACGATTTCGGCTGGGTTCCATTTCTCTGGGCGGCTGAATATCACGATGGATACACCTACATGTCCTGCATCACGAGTGGACTCTATGTGGTTCAACTCGATATTGATGAACCATATCGCGGCGTATTGATGAACAATGGGTAATCGGCCCTAAGGGCCGATACTTTCCAAATCTATCAAGGGTTGGTTTGAACAATGGGTGCCTACACCGGGGAGTCATTGGTCATTGGTCCGGGGTGTTAGAATACGTAGAGAAGCATTGTCATCAGATGAGGTAGCGGCCGATAAAATGGTAATTGCTGCCGCATTAACTCTTCTCATGATATCGGCCATATCGATTATGGTCTTATTGTCCTCAGACGCGGTTGATCTTCCAACATCAAATAATTGGGAATGGGTAGATCCGATTACTGAAGTGGAAGATGATAATCACAGCCACTCGAATCTCCTCGAACATCGACTTTCAACCCCGAATATGCAACTTATCGACTATCACAACCTCAACTGCGATGGTGAAATGTTTCCGCCACCTGAACTCGACAATACCGCAGGCCGCCCTTGTGACTCTGAAATGAAGAATGTGGCCCCAACACCGGGCGATAATTCCGAAGTAATCATTGAAGGGAACTTCCATGAAGGATGCGTGATTCATGCAGATGGATCAGGTGGATGCTTTGCATACGTCGCAGCATACAACCAATTTCATATTCTCGATATTTCAGAACCCAACGATATACAGATGCTGAGTACGTATTATGCTGAGGTTGCTAGAATCATCGATGTGAAGGTCACTGCTGACAACAACTGGGTACTCATCAACCACGAATTAACCAACAGTGAATTAGATCCCATCCCTAATGATGATGATGCCAACAGTGGAACCAACCGATTGGATGTCATCTATGTCGGCGACAAAACATCTCCAATCAAGGTTGCAGAGTGGAACAATCCACCCGCTGGATTTCACAATCAGGATATCCACGTTTACTGTGACTGGGATGGAATCACAAATCCAGATGAAGAATGTAGCCTGTTCCTCTTCGGCGCCGACCCATATCCCGAAATTGTTGCAGGTGGAGTTGGATACAAAGGTACCCAAATTTTCTATGTACCACTCGGATTTGAGTCGTGGTTGCCCAATCAGAACGATGAGCAGCAAAACTCGAGTCGGGAGATTTTGCGATGGGGTGGGTACACTCCAGATCCGGACACAACGTGTGGAGGAACTGTGTTCAATCACGACAATGTCGTCTCTAAACACCCCATAACGGGACAAGTTCTGCTCTATATCGCATACTGGGATGCTGGACTGCGCATTGTCGATGTCTCAGACCCTGCGACCATTGCAGACCCATTTGGAATCAGTTGGCCACAGGATGATGAGGTTGGACGTTGGATGGGGTGCCCGAGCGCTGATGATGGGTGGTATGGCCCTGATGGCGGTGGACACGCCAACATGACTGCGAATCAGTGGGGAGGGTCTTCTGGAGCGGCCAACGGTAACGGATGGATTCACTATGTGGTGCCCTACGATCACCTCATTTGTTCAGGAATATGGGAGAGCAGTCCGCAACCATGGCCAGAACAATGTGGAACAGGGCCCAGTGATGCAACCTACGGAGTCAATTGGCGGCACTACACTCTGATTGCACCCGAATATGGTAGTAATGACAACCACACTGGATTCGTGAGGACCATAGATACCACGGACCCAGCCAAGCCATTCTTGGTCAGTGAATGGAAATTGCCGGGCAATGGTGTCAGAGAAAATGGCAGTGCACATGACAATCATTTCATTCCGAATATGTACATCTACAGCCCTCACAATGGGGATACAGGATTGGATGGACATGTCTACTGGACACATTACCACGGTGGTGCTTGGGTGACCGATCATGGTCGAATTTGGGATGAAATCGTCTGGAACACTGCCGATGGAACCCCTGCACCCGATCTGGGGTGGCAGGGAATTGCCAGTCTTGCGCCAACGCATACCATGGGATACTTCCTACCATCGGGACCAATTTGGATGGATGACCCGACTGGATTCCTTGAATACGATATGGCGGATTGCTGGGCGTCATGCATGATTCCATTCAACTGGGGATTACAATTCGACCCCCGCGGATTCATTGTCATCTCAGAGATGGTGAGTGGATTATATGTCGTTCAAATGGATGAAGATTATGATGCTCAAAACGACTTCCCCCCAATATGGAATGCTGAAGTTGCAGTCGAGGAGTGAAGCGAATGGCATCTGGCCGGTTTGGTGCGCTTGTTATCGTGTCCATTCTACTTTTGTGCAGCGCAACCCCGTTGGTTTCCGCTCATGGCGCGAATACGATGTGGATCATTGCCAGAGGAACATATCTGCAACCGGATGCGGTGGAGGTCGTTCAAAATGATACTGTGGAAATACACAATTCTGCTGAATTGAACCGAACGGTGCAAGTTGATTTCGATGGTGACGGGTTATACAATGGAACCAATGATGTCTATTGCAATCTGAACAGCAGTGAATATTGCTCATTTTGGTTGGATCCAGCGAATTGGAGTGCGGGTCAGTGGGATGTCGAAATCATCGAGGAAAATGGCTCAACGATGTACGCCAGAATCACTATTCAAGCAGATATTCACGTAACCGGAAATCCACTCGGATATCAATTCGGCATGGATGATGATGACGAGATGGAGGTGGAAGCTTCGGAATCCCATCAAAATTGGATTCAAATGATTGCTGTGATTAGTGGTTTGACTGGGATACTTCTACTCATCACTCTAATGAATAAACGCAATGGCTCAGGAACAGGTGGATTTAGCATGTGGGCTGAATCAGAAATGGAAGAGGAGGAATGATGATGAAGGCCTGTTCAGCAATTTCTCTCACGATATTGATGTTGATGACCACCACATTGGCAGGCTGTGTCAGCAATGAAATTGAAGCATTGGATGTATTTCATGGAGAGGACCTCCCAAGCGATGATCCGGAGTACGCAATCAATGAATTCAGTCTAATCAAACCGGATGGGAATGTAACAAATCTATCAGATTATGAGGGGCAGGTTCTCATTGTCTCATTCATCTATTCCCGATGTCCGGATGTCTGCCCAGTGGTGAGTGCCAATCTTCGTTGGATTGCCCAGCAACTGGCAGACGACTATGAGACTAACTTTAGCATCGTCTCCATTACTGTAGACCCTTGGTGGGATTCTCAAAACGTGCTAGGTCAATACGCTACTGAGCGGAATCTTTCATGGCCACACCTTACAGGAGATGTGGCTGTTCTAGAACCGGTATGGGAATCTTTCCATGTGGGACTTCAAACCTATGTCAATGAGTCCAATGACGATGAGGGCAACAGTACATCAGGTCGTCATCACCCCGATTACCTGGTCAATCATTCCACAGCGACCATCATCTTGGACAAAGAACACAATCAGCGCGTACGCTGGAATGATCTCGATTGGGAGCCCACGCTGTTCGCCGAAGATATTCAACAGTTGATGGATGAATAATCACAAATTTAGGGTTGTTCTAGCGGCGTCCAACGCCGCATCGAGGCCATCAGCGTTTGAGCCGCCGCCTTGAGCGAAGGTAGGACGGCCACCGCCACCACCACCGATGTGTCCGGCAATTGCGTTCAGAATTTCCACTGCGTTGTGATTTTCTGCGGCTACAGTGCCTTCAGTGATTGCAACAATAATCTTCCCGCCACCTTCACGGCTTCCGACCACGGCAACCGTGGGTTTGGAAGTGTCACGAGTTAATTCGCCGACCATGTTCTGCATCTGCTTGAGTTCACCGGTGGCTTCCATGACAACATAGCGAATACCGTCCTTTTCCACAGCCTCATCCCCGCCTCCACTGGTTCGCAGGCGAACGATTTCAGCTTCTAGTGATTCGATTTGCTTCTGTTGCGCCTTCCACTCCTCAAAGAAGCGATTAACGGTCTTGGGGAGATCTTCTACTGAGACACCGAGGGCTTGGGCTGACTCGTTCAGTAAACGCTCTTGGCGGCGAGCATGCTCTCGTGCAGTTTCCCCGGCCACAATCTGCAACCTCTCCACCCCGTCTTGGACTTGACTACTGCGGATGATGCGAATCTCCCCAATTTCGCCTGCTTGGTCGTGATGCGTACCGCCACAGGCCTGGACATCATGGTCGCCGATTCGAATGACTCGAATCTGACTGTGTTTGGGTGCCCCCCCCTGGTAGAGTTCGAAACCGAACTGAGCGTCAGCGTCAGCGCGTTCAAGAACCAGTTTCTCAACCGTGGGATTGCTTGCGATAATTTCGTTCGCATGGTCCTCGATAGCATCGAGATTATCCCGTGTCAAACGCTGATAGTGTGTGACATCCAAGCGAGCATATCGCTCACCCTTGGATGAGCCGGCTTGCCATATGTGGGGACCTAGCAGGGCTCTCGCGCTACCACCAATGATGTGAACGGAGGTGTGGTGATCCATCAATTGTTTACGTCGCTCCCACGAGACTGTTCCCTGAACGGTTCCAGAAATGGGTCGATCAGTGAGGTGCATAATCACAGAGTTCTCGATTCGTGTATCGAGGACAGTGGCCTCTCCAAGTGTTCCAAAATCACCCAACTGCCCTCCACCCTCTGGATAGAACAGTGTGTGGTCGAGGATGATGGCATGTGTCGGTGTCTTCTGAACCTCACTGGAGAGATTGAGGGTGGATGCATCTATTTCTGTGCAATGCAATACTTCGGCCTCAAATTCAGTTTTCGAGGTGTCGTCATAGTAACGCATCTCTGTGGCTGGCCAGTCGCCCGTCAGTAGGCCACCCTTGCCCTTTGCCTTAGCTGCCGCTTTGGTCTGCTGAGCATTTCGGGCCACCATATCAGCTGCGAAACCCACTCGAATACCAAGGTTATTCCATCCGAGACGATTGGCAATAGCAGCGACCATCTCTGGTTGCAGGCCTCGTTCTTCGGCAAGTCGGTAGAGTATCTCGTCTGGGGCATCAGTTGCTTCCTTGGATAATTTGGCCAAGGCGGTATTGACGGCCGCTTCGCCCTTTCGAAGCATCTCGTAGTATCGAGCTTCCTCGAGATCAAGGATCGTCAGAATACCTTCTCTGGATTGACTGAATCCGGACATGTCGAGATTCACATCCATATGGTGGGCGCCCAATTCAGCAAGGCTCATGCTGAGACCGAGGTCATCCTTCATTCGACAAACTCGGCGTGCCAACATTCGTGCAAGGTAACCGGCTTTGGCATTGGATGGTACCAAGGCATCTCCAAGCATATTGCATAGAGCATGCATATGGTCAGGAATCGCATAAATGGATGACAGAGGCTCTGTGACTGATTTCAATTGGTCGACTGAGAGTGATATTCCCCGGTCCTCCAATCGTTCACAAAGACGGGTGTAAAGAGATTCGACATCAGTACCCACATCGATATTGAGAATCCCTGCCAATCTCGACAATTCAGACAGAAGGGCTTCGATATCCACGTCACCAAGTTGAGTCAGGCGTGAATGGAAATCTGATTCTGCCTGAAGCCATGAGACACTCTCAGGGTAAATTGCCTCGTAGATGGTCGGCGTTCCTGCGGCAGCCCAGCAGAAGCGCTCTAAGCCATATCCTGTATCGATAATCTGCAGTGGCATCTCACCATAGCGAATACCCTTGATCTCAACATCGCCATCTTCACGTTCTTCCAAGTTCATGAATACGAGAGTGGCCAATTCAAGGCCACCGACGATGACTTCGACAGCAGGGCCGGCGTTGCCCCCACCAGACCACGGATTCTCAACATAGGTGATTTCATTGGGGTCAATTCCCAATCGATTGACGAAAAGGTCGTCACAGTATCGTATGCATTCTTCCATCCAGTACTTCACATCACCATCATCAGGACGATTGAAGCAATGATGTGCCATCATCTCAAAGGTGGTCAAATGGCGGCCGGAGCGGCCCACAGCTGCAACGTCCGTCAAGCGGATACAGGGTTGAGAAATTGTAAGTGGATTGGCAGGCGGAGGGGATATTCCACTTGTTACATGGGGCTGGAAATCTGCGATAGATGCAATCGTGAGGTGAATATCATCACGCCATCGTGCAATGATTGGATATGGTGAAACCCGAGTGTGGTCATTAT
>JAPYUB010000092.1 GCA_029942125.1 Candidatus Thalassarchaeaceae archaeon
GTGGACGCTTCATCCACAATGGACGGCGCTCACCACGCGGATGTGTCTCCTTGTCAAGCGCCATATCGTTCCATTTCTTGTAATAGGCAAACGACTTCTCAGTATCCACTTCCACATCACCATACTGCTCATCGGGACCGGGTTTGGAGAGGCGGACCTTCTGCAACCAGCAGTGCGCACCGGATATCGGATCAGGTTGAACTGCGTGTGTGATGTTCTGGTGAACACCACCATCACGCCACCAGATTCGATTAGTGTCAGGATCTTCTGACTCGAAGGGCTGAATGCCACTTACGGTACGCATTCGCATCTTTCCGTCACCCATTTCATCGATGGTTACCTCATTGGTCAGGAAACGATTACCCTGATCTTGACTACGACGCCAGCGTCCAATGTGGTGACTGCAGCCGACCACACCTGGCTTGATGCTCTCTGTGACCCAAACCTTGTCAACGAACCAACCAATCTCAGTTTCAATTTTCAACAGGTCACCTTCGTCAATGCCGAGCTTGGCGGCATCCTTTGGATGAATCCAAATCGGATTACGATGGGCAATCTCCACCAGCCATTTGGCATTGGCCGAGCGCGAATGGATATGCTGAGGTAGTCGGAAGTTGGGCAACAGGCAGTATTCGTCATCGCCGGTCAGCCGTGAAGGGTGAACTTGGCTCTTGACACGGAAATGCGGAATCGCGTGCTCAGGGTAACCGAAGTCAATCATCGTCTGTGAGTAGAACTCTTGCTTGCCACTGGGTGTGGGCCAACCTTCCTCCTTGTGCTTCTCATAAGTGGCAGGTTCAATCATGAAAGCGCCGTGCTTGCGCATGTAATCCAACTCTGTGAGATCTTCTTCACTAGCCGCCTTAGGCAACCCTGGAACGCGCTCAAACAAATACTGATAATATTCGTCAATTGTGATTGACTCGCCCGTTCTATAGGGCGATTCGAAGTGTTTCTTGATACCCATTTCGCCATCAGGGTCAATACGCAGACTGAGTTCATTCCAGAACTCATCTTCCTCCCAAACTTCACCCGGATTGATCTCGTAGGTGAAGGTCACATCACGGCCTTCCCTACGGGCATATTCCCGTAGCACAGGTTGACGGAAAGCAACCCACTTTCCAGAACTTGTGGCATAGGAATTGACGTCGTGTCGCTCTGAAGCATGACCCATTGGTAGAACATAGTCAGCGAAGAAGGCGGTCTCGTTCCATGTCGGCGTGAGCGCGATATGGCAGCCTATGCTGTCTTCGTTCTGCAGCATCTCCATCCATGAGAATCCATCCGGATAGGTCCACACTGGATTGAATACGCGAGTGAAATAGACATCCATGGCACCTCTACCATCTTTGATTAGATGCGGCAGAATGTGGCTCATCTCGTAATGAGCGAGCATGTATTCTGGCGGGAAATGGAGCTCGTTCCAACCATCTGGATCGGGTGGGACATCGAAGAGTTCAGGCTTGAACTTGGACCATGAATTGGGAGCGGTTCCACCTTCTGTACCAACACTCCCAGTCAGCACGTTTAGAAAATGAAGTGCTCGGCTGACCTGCCAACCACCTAGGTTTCCAATCGCTGCACTGCGCCATACATGCGTACACAATCGTGTACCCGCATTGGCAACCACTTCACCTACCTCGATGACCTGTTCAACAGGAATGCGGCATTCCTCTGCCGCATATTCGGGAGTGTACTCTGCGTATTCATCCAGAAGCAGTTCGAGGAATCTCTCGTAAGTGCAATCCTCACTCGAATGAACTGCATTCATCCAGTCCTGCCAGTTGACCTGAGTCTCCACAAAGTTACGGTCAACCAGACCCTTCTCCATAATCATCCGTGCCCAGCATAGGAACAGTGCCGTCTCGGAGCCCGGCCAAGTCGGCAACCAGTGATCTGCCATAGCAGCGGTGTTGGATAGACGAGGATCGATGACGATGAGTTTAGCACCATCCATCATTCCCTCGAGGATTCGCTGAGCGTGCGGATTGAAGTAGTGTCCAGTCTCCAAATGTGAAGATGATAGCAGGATGACTTTGGCATTGGCGTGGTCGGGTGAAGGTCTGTCGTGCTGATGCCAAAGTGCGTAGCCTGTTCGGGCCCCTGCGCTACAGATATTGGTGTGTGAGTTGTGCCCATCCACACCCCACGCCTTGAGCACTCGATTGGTGTACCCCTCATGACCGGGGCGACCGACGTGGTAGACAACACGGTCCTTGGCACCCGTCTTGAGGGAGGTGCGAATCTTGGCGGCAATCTCGTCCAGAGCCTGACTCCAAGGAATCTGTTCCCAGCCGCCTTCACCACGTTTGCCGACACGCTTCATTGGGTGAAGGATTCGCTCTGTGTCCTGAATCTGATTGATGGTGGCCGGACCTTTGGCGCAGTTACGACCTCGTGAACCCGGATGATGCGGATTGCCCTCAAACTTCGAAACCTCACCGCTATCCTTGTCAACATAGGCAAGTAGTCCACAGGCTGATTCGCAGTTGAAGCAGGTTGTCGGCACCAGACTGTATCGCTTCTCAATCTGTTCAGGCCAAGCCTGTGCATCCAGTTCGACATGGTCGTGCCAATCATCGGGTGAAGGGAATCTGCGCAGTGGTGTGTCTGGGCTGAGTTCCTTCTTGCGATCCAAATTCGGAATGATGCGTAAACCCTGTGCTATTTTTTCGATGAGAGTACGGGCCATGCTTGTTCACCTCACAATAGTGGATCCATTTGCGCCTCACGGAGTCCATGTCGGATGTGTTTGAATCCAAACCAGTAAATTACGAACATGACCACAGATGCGCCAACAATCATCTGGGACTCTGGCTGCTGCCAATCTGTCAACCACAGGATGATGAGTGGCAATCCGCCGCAGATGAGCATCTCGATGGTGCCGGTAAGTGCAATCTCCGAATCGGAACGCTGTGCCCACATAGTTCGGCCCTTGGCCTGCTTGAGCAGCCAACCAGTGTATGCGCCCGTCATCCAGGCCAATGGAATTCCTGCATAGGCAAGGCGGGTGTGCCAAATCTCAGCATAGTCGAGCATAGAGACTACGACATGCGCACAGAGGATAGCGCCAAATCCAGACAGGATATAGGCGCCGCGAACCAGCCAAGAATTCCAGTTAGGGCGCAATAGCACATACACGAATCGGCCGGGTTTGTCCAGATCCTTGACCAGAAGGAAGCCGGTGACACCCAACAGGACGATGCTGGCGAAGAAACCGGGGAGAATCAGCCATTCAATCTCATTGATACCATACATCATCAACAGCATGAGAAGGATGTAGAAGCCAGACGCCGCCGCCTTGGTGACAATGTATGCAGCCACCTCGCCATCCCAAAGTATGCCTTTGCTGGGTTGATCGTAAGCTCGAGTCGCCTTGGGCTTGTCCTGCTCTAATTTAGCCATTACATCGCGAATGATGGCTTGGTCGCGCGGATTGGCGGCTTTGGCCTTCTTCTCCAAGGCGAGTTGGACGAGCATGGAGGGTGTGTCAGCCTCGGCCAGCCTAGAATCGGCATACTTGGCGAAGTGGCCGACACCATGGGCTTGGTCTGTCCACATCCCAACGCCGGTGACCTCAGTAGCAGCAGGGTCGAGCATCTCATCGCTGGTCTCGACATAATAGACGTTGGGCTTAGTACCAGCCTCTGGTTTTCTGACCTTGACATCGTTCTCTGCGATTCGCAGAGCGATTTGTGAATTCGGGTCTTCTAGATCGCCACTGATGATTGATTCCGTCGGACAAACGATGACGCAAGCCGGCTCGTAGGAATTCTCAACGCGGTGTGCACAGTAATTGCACTTGGCTGCAGTACCTTCATTTGGATCGATATACAATGCATCGTAAGGACATGCTTGCATACATGACTTGCAGCCGATACATCGATCATTGTCGAAATCGACAATGCCATCATCTCGGGTAAACAAGGCATAGGTAGGGCAGATTGTCGTGCAGGGTGCATCCTCACAATGGTTGCATCGATGCACGCTGAATTCTCTTGAGGAATCGGGATAGGTGCCGGTCTCGATGTACTTGACGTGAGTTCGATTGACGCCGATGGGCACATCGTGCTCGGACTTACAGGCGACAGTGCACGCATGACAACCAATGCAGGTTCGATTGTCGATGACAAATCCATAGTTGACCATGGGGGCACCTCACAATAACAGTGTTGAATTTCCCCCAGCGGGCAATACTTCGAGCATGGTAATATTGTCACCGAACAAACTGGGGCCAGTCGCCCATGTGCCGATGACGCCCTCCTCGTTGTTGACGTTGTGAGCCAGAGCAACCCATGGTCGGCCCTGATCATCAATCTCGATATCGATGAAGTCTCCGAATCCACCGCAGCGAACGTCACCGCAGTCATCGGTCATGTCGAGCATGTCGCCGAAATCGTTGACCATTGCCGTGGTAATCAGTGGGTAGGTGGCATTGGCATCAGTGATGGCTCCGAGGAATCCACCCCAGCCTCCGCCATCGGTGAACTCACCGATGTAGGCGAAGGCGACGCGGCCATCAGCGCCTGCAAAAATCGTTGGGAATCCGGCTTCCTCAAGTTCTGGAGCAGCCACCATAATCGGCTCTCGCCAAGTATCCCCATGATCAGTTGACCAACTGACCCAAGGCATCATCCCGTCTCCAATCCACATACCGTACACATTCCCAGCAGCATCAGTTGCAGTGGCGACCTCGTGAGAGTGCCAGCCCTGTTGCATACCGACTTCGAGGGTAATTGTATGTTCATCCCAACTGTAGCCGCCATCATCACTGGAGTACACGGCGGGACCTTCACAGGAAGGATTTCCACGATACACCCATCCGTCAATGGAGCCGACCACATGGCCATGCAATCCACTGCACTGTGTGGTTAAGGGTGAGCCTACTTGCTGGAAGTCCCAGGTTTGGCCTCCATCTAGGGAACGTGAGCATTGAGGGCCTGCAATCGAAGTGCCCGTATTGATACAATAGACGTAGATGGTATCATAGAAACCCTGACCATCGACATCTACGGTGGAAGCGATGCTCTGATGGTCTTGAGGTGTGTAGTAACCGTATGCTGAAAATGGTGGGCTCCAAGAATCGCCACCATCATCTGAATACTCAACATACATCGCAGCCAAAGCGTGCATATCGAATTTGACGATACGATCCGTCCATGGGTCGACATAGATGTAGGGGTCATTTGAATTGGGGACTTGACCCCCTGGATAGACTTGGCCGAAAGGACCGACATTTTCCCAGGTCTGACCCTGATCCTGACTACGAATAATCATCGTACCGGTACCTGCTCCGTTGTAATTGGTGAATACTATGGTCCCATCTGAGAGTACACCAATGGTCGGCTCAAAAGTGTCAAATCCCGTGCCATAGTAAGTTCCATTGGTCCAATAAGGGACATTTGAACCATTGAACATATCCATCGAAAATCCGCGCTCAGCCATGGCCTCAGCATCAAGGATGTCTGTGGCATTCTGAGAATCAGGACTGCCACCTATGTGATACCAGACACCTGAGGCAATTGCCTCCTCAAAGCCGAACGGAAAATCCACCTTGGCAGGTGGTTTGGCATCATCGCCGAAACATCCCATCAGAGAGGGGAGGACTAGTAGCAGCACCAAGACGGTGCTCACACGCGTACGCATGGACCGCCGTAGGCGGTCCATCCTTCAATCGTTCCGCCGGTAAAGGCGCGATTACTCAGGGGCATCATCGGTCATCGAACCGAGATACTCGGGTAGCTCAACGCCGGCCATCTTGGCGACGTCATGGATTGGAGGCAGGGTTTGAACAAGGCTGCTCACGAAATTGGATGTGGCGCCCTTGCCATCTTCTCCATTACCCGAATCCCAAACGGTGATCTTGTCAATCTTGAGGTTCTTGACAGCCTCAACTTGAGCCTTAACCATCGAGTCGACCTTCTCAACCATGAGCAGGGTTGCAGCGGCCTTGGCGTCTCCACCAGTACTTGCAACAAGCATCTGGTAACCTGCTGCTTTGGCTTCCAGAACCTTCTGAACACCTTCAGCTTCTGCAGTATAGATAGCAAGGATTGCGTCTGCCTCACCCTGTGCGATGCGGCGTTGGCGCTCAGCTTCTGCAGATGCAGCAATCTCAATCTGTTGCTTGGCGATTTCTTCGCTCACAATTTCTTCAGCACGTAGGCGCTCTTGTTCGAGTAAGTACTGCGCCTTCTGAACTTCCATCTCGGCTGTTCTTGAGGCAACCTCTGCACGACGCATTGCTTCAGCTTCCTTCTCTGCGAGTGTAGCGTTATATTCTGCGATGCTGGCCTTAGATGTGTTCTCACCTTCAATGGCCAATGATTCTTGATTCTGAACGAAAATACGC
>JAPYUB010000093.1 GCA_029942125.1 Candidatus Thalassarchaeaceae archaeon
GAAGTCGAGTGCTTCGTATGCCATGTTGGGTGCCCTTAGGGGGCCCCCTTTGAACGTTGCCGACGCCCCCATTAGGGGGCGGATTAGGAATTCTTGGTCTTTCGAGCGGCGCGTTTCTCTGCTTTTTCCTTCTCGATTCGTTCCGTCTCAGCCGCCTCGCGCTTGGTATTACGTCGATTGAAATATATCCTCTGTAGCGTTTCGCTGTTCATGAAAATAAGGCCCATTATCGAACCTGGAACGACGATCATTATCACAATCCCCAACAGATAGGAAACTAGTGTGTCTGTCCAAACACTGGTTTCAGGTGGAGGGTGGAATCCAATAACAGCACCATAGGAGGTGACGACAAATCCAATATTCGCATCATCGGTTGTCCCCCACGAACCAACAAGCCTCTCACCGGCAAGCGCACTACTACTTGCCAACACCTCTGAATTTTCAATCCATTCGTATGCCTCGCCGGCAGATAGATCCCAAGCCATTACTTGGAAAGGTGCCATTGTCACCAACGCCTCACTTGCACCTCGGGTATGGATGCGCGTGAACTCGCCACTAATTCCTGGAATGATCTTGGTGAAGATGGTTGATTGCTCAGGAGTATGAATGTCCACTCCGATGATTCCGATGGCACGATCTTCACCAATTGCCACGCAACGATTGAAGACAGGTTCAGCACAATTGATTCCACGCCAGACTCGGTCCGTTCCCCCCACCCAATGCAATGAATGATTTGCATTTGAATCGATGATGGCAACTCCATTACTTTCGGTTGTCATTGCACAGAATTGCTCTTCTTCATGGCAAGATATTCCAGTAATACGACTACTCTCTTCGTCAACGAGTAATTGAAACACACCTTGTCCACCTTCTCCTTCGTGGTAGGCCCACAGCCAACCATCTGCGCCACCAACATAGGCATCACTTCCTGCAGCATTCCAAGCGACGGCCCCAACATCGACTCCATTCAGTTGTGCGCTTCCTGAAACAGTAGTCACCGAATGGTCTTCTGCAACATATCGGAGCATTACTCCATTGTCTCCAACCAATAGAGCGGTTTTACCTCGTGGATGCCAATCGATTGCACGCAGTGTATCTTCTGTCGGTGTGGCCAACTCGATTTGGACATTAGGATTAGTTCCATCCAATAGGCGTGCATATCCGTCTGCACCTGCAATCAGAACCTTCTGGGCCGTTTCACCACCAGCAGCCACAACTTCCAATCCCAAATCATATTCAGCAAGCCAAATGGCATTGTCCATTTCGACGGCCCCTTCGGCTGAGACAACCGAAGCCAGACACGAGGTCAGGATGAGAGCCACCAAGCCCCATGCTGTGCGCGCACCGTTCGCCATCGAGCCGCCGACAGCCCGCCCAATTATCACCCTTCTCGACACGATGACCCGCCGCGACCCTTAACGACGGGTTGTCGCTCGGAGGTGACATGGAGACCTTTGAGGTGAAGCGTGGATTGGCCAAGCAATTGGCATCGGAAGGGGGATTAGCTGTGTTGGCTGGAAAGCATTTTGACAATGTTGATGGCTCTGGTGATGCCTTTACAGGAAGTCATGGAATTATGTCCAGCATTAGTGCTGAATACAATTCTCTGGGGAAACTGGTGGTCGACGTCAGTCAAGAACGCCCGGATTTCGACGATCCTGATGCGATGACGGCCGCAATGGACAGTCGTCGGCGATGGTCCGCTTTTCTGGACGAAGCTACAGGCTACAATTCTAAGCAACGCGGAGACAAGGCGAAGGAATACGCCAAGAAGGCATCAAAGGCCAAATCAGGAATCAGCCAGGGTCGGAAATTAATGGAAATGTCCACTACCCTATCCGATGAGGCTCGCGCACAAGCTGAAGAATACATCACAACAATCGAAGGGCTTCTTGACGCAGGGGACAATACGAAAGCCGAGAGTACTGCGAAGAAACTTAGTAAACTACTTGGCTAATAATGACACACTCTATAGGCGATTTCAATGGATGCATCAACTAGAATCTCTCTGATTACAGGCGCTGCTGCTGAAGTTGTTGGAATCGAACATCTTGAAGCACGTATTGCTGATGGCGGCACCATTCGTGCCTACGTTGGTTTTGAGCCGAGTGGCAAAGCACACGTCGGCTGGAAAGTCTTGGCCACCAATCTGCGACGAATGCTCGATGCGGATGTCAATGTCCTCATATTCATGGCGGATTGGCACGCTTGGGTGAATGACAAATTCGGAGGAGATATGGACAAAATCCACACGACTGCGAAGTATATGGAAGAAGTATTCCGTTCCCTTCTCAACCATCCTGAAGAAGGAGATGGGCCCGGGCAATTGCGCTTTGGTTACGCTTCTGAGATTATGGATAGTGGAGATTACTGGGCGCGTGTGCTGCGTTGCTCCAAAAACATGAGTCTGGCTCGAGTTCGCCGGACATTCAGCATCATGGGTCGGGATGAGGACAGTGGGGATGGCGACCTGTCGAAATTCTTCTATCCAGCCATGCAGGCTGCTGACATTTTTGAAATGAACATCGATTTGGCCATCGGAGGCATGGATCAGCGTAAGGCACACATGTACATGCGTGAAGTGGCCGATCACTGGGGTTGGACCAAGGCGACTTGTATTCACACCCCAATCATATCCGGTCTGAAGAGTGCGGGGGCGCGCATGGATTCGTTTGATCATAAGATGAGCAAATCGGACCCTTCAGGTGCCATACTGTTGCACGACACACCCGAACAACTCCGCAAGAAGATGCGAAAGGCCTACCTTGATGTCGAGAAGGATGACAGCCCAATTTACGAATTACTCCAATACATCGTCTTGCCAGAACAAGGTCAAATTACGGTCACCCCCAAACCCGAATATGGTGACCCCAGCACTTACGACAATCTCGAAACGTTTGTGGCCGCAGTTCAATCGGGCGCGATTCATCCATTGGATGCGAAATTCGCAATCGCCGACGCCATATCTTCTGGTTTGGAATCCATGCGAGAACACTTTGCTTCCAATCCACAGTTGCTTGAATCAGTGAATGAGATTACTGGTTAGTAAGTCACCACTAACATTTGACACAGTTAGGCCATGCCTTGATACGTCCCGCACGTGTATGTTTGGTTGATGAATGCAATAACCATGAAATTTGCAGGGGCATCATTGAAGGAGTGAATCGGCCCGCCCCGGTTTGCGATAGCACGAGGTTACCCCCATGTCTGAAGTTGGAATCGACGATATTGCCATCCATTTTCCCAAGTTATACTTGGACATGAAGGACTTTGCCAAAATGCGCGATGCGGATTATGGCAAGCTCAACAAGGGTCTGGGCCTCTCGGCCATGGCCATTCCTGACGTTCACGAAGATACGGCGACAATGGGTGCCAATGCTGTGACCCGACTAATCGATCGAAACGGTATAGAACCATCTCAAATTGGTCGTATGTATCTTGGAACAGAAAGCGCTCTGGATGGCGCGAAACCAACCGCAACCTACATTCTAGATATGCTAAATCAACGATACAGTAGCCGATTTGGAGAGAATTGCTTTCGCAATTGCGATGTTGTTGACATGACCTTTGCTTGCATCGGCGCTGTCGATGCCCTACACAACACCCTCGATTGGGTCGCTCGCGGGGGTGAATCCGATGGTCGAATTGGTATTGTCGTGTTTAGTGACAATGCGAAATATGATCTGGAATCTCCTGGGGAGTATACGCAAGGTGCCGGAGGTGGTGCTCTGCTGATTCGCCACAATGCACGACTCATCTCGATTCCAGATCGATGGGGTGTTTCGACTTCCCCGGTTCATGATTTTTTCAAACCACGTCGTGAAGTTTCCATCAAATCGGTGATCTCCCACGTTGTTCAATTGGCTCGAGAGACAGGGGCCTCAATCAAAGAGGGAATGGTCGAGCGAATGGTTCGCCATCTGCCTGAATCGACAGTTCGCCGCCTTGGCATCTTTAGCCATGGCATAGAGAAGATTCAAGTTCATCGTGATGAACCAGTATTCGATGGTCAGTTCAGCAACAAGTGCTACCAAGAGGCTGTCGAAGAAGCATTCCGAGATTTTCGAGCCAAGGCTGTGGCAGATGGTCGATGGGACCCTGAGGACAACACCGTCCTGACCGAAGATTGGGCTCGCATTATCATGCACCTTCCTTACGCATTCCAAGCCAAGCGAATGTTCCCCGCTTTATTTGCATATGAGCGCAGCGGCAGCTCCTCTTGGGATGAGGTGGAATCAGAGATTGGCCTGCCTCCGAGTATTGACGATTTTGATGATACACCTGAAGGTCAAGTCGAACACGACAAAGCTCTCGATGTTTATCGTCGTGCCATTTCAAAGACGGCCGCTTATCGTGAATTTCATTCAGACCGAATCGAGAAAGGGCAGAGGGCCAGTTCGCTTATTGGAAACCAGTATACCGGTTCCATCTTCTTGGCTTTGATGTCCACCTTTGAATCGGATTATGAATGCGACAGCCCACTCGATGACAAACTCTTCGGACTCTGTGGTTACGGATCTGGTGCCAAGGCCAAGGTGTTTGAGGGAATTGTCAACAAACGTTGGCGAGAGATTGTCTCGGGATGGAACCTATTCGAGAGAATGGCAGGGCGTATGGCGATTGATCAAATCACTTACGAAGAGTTACACAAAGGCATTCACACGGGCAGTGTTCTCAAACCAAGAGGTGAATTTGCCTTGGTTGAGGTTGGAGAAGAAGGTGTTCTCGAGGGCGCAAGGACCTATGCATGGGTCGACTGAATCGTCGGAATATCTCTGCGAATCGTTCATAGAGGAACCTTGGGTGCCGCATCACCGTAGGTGATGAATGAATGGCAGACATTGCAGTATTATTGAAACAAGTTCCAGATTCCAATGCAAAGATTGTCGTTAGTGGCGGGCGTGTAGACGAAGGTTCAGTCAACAAGTGGTCGATGAGCCCTTATGACGAATACGCACTCGAGGCGGCATTGGCTCTCGGCGGCTCGATTACAGCCATTACTTGCGGCCCGGAACGTGCCAAGAAAATGCTCACTGATGCTGCTGCAGTTGGCGTCACCAATCTCATGCATATTGTTGTCGATGATTTGACGACCCTCGATTCAAATCAAGTTTCTTCGATTCTCGCCGCCGCCGTCCAGAAGACCGGCGCTACCGTCGTCTTTTGTGGCAAACAAGCTGCCGACACAAATGCCGGTTCAATTGGACCAGGTGTTGCTGAAAAACTCGGTGCCGCTTGTGTCACCATGGTCAGTGAACTGTCTGGCGATGCCTCTGGATTCCTCGCCCTTCGTCCAAGTGCCAATGGCATGGAGCGCGTGGCTGTATCTGCACCGTGTGTCATGGCCTTCGATAAAATGAGCACAGAATTGCGCCGTCCAAATGTAAAGGGAATCATGATGGCCAAAAAGAAGACCATTGAAGTCATGTCTGTCAGCGATTTGGGTGTTGATATCGGTTCTGCTTCTGTGACTCTAGACAATCAATCTCCCCCTGCTGAAAAACCAGCAGGACAGAAATTTGAGGGCGCTGAAAGCGTTGCCTCTGTGGTCAGTAAATTACGCGATGAAGCCAAGGTGATTTGAGGGGGTTTGAAGATGGTTACAGTAATTGCAGAAATTTCAGGAAACAGCCTACACTCAGTCACCGCACAATTGGTGGGTGCTGCAGGTGGGGATGCTACCGTCCTTTGCCCCGGTGGCATGGGTTCCTCAGAGGCCGCCACCCTATCGGGTGTGGCCAAGGTCATCTCGGTCGAAGGCGATTGTTTCTCTTCGTTTGATGGAGGTGCATGGGCATCTGCCCTAGGATCGGTTACCGAAGGTAGAATCCTTGCCGCCTCGACAGCCAATGGACGTGAGATTGCAGCTCGCATGGCAGCAGCCAAGGGCGTTGCAGTGGTTCAGGATGTCACCAGTATCTCGGGCAATTCGGTGTCCAGGTCAATCTATTCAGGCAAAGCCGTGGAATCCCTAACTATCTCGGATGACACCATCCTCACCCTTCGTCCGAACACATTTCCTCCCGTCGATGGCGGTGGCAGTGCTGAGGTCAGTACGGTGAACCAGAGTGCAGATGTTGCCACTTCAGTCAAGGAAGCGATTGCCAAGGCCAGCGAACGTCTCGATGTTGCAGATGCGGATATCATCATTTCTGGTGGCCGTGGCATGGGTAGTATCGAGAACTTCAGCCACCTTGAGGCTATTGCAGACCAACTGGGAGCTGCCGTCGGTGCATCCCGTGCAGTCGTGGATGAGTGGGGGATGTCTCACAGTATTCAGGTTGGACAAACGGGGAAGACCGTCAATCCAAGCCTGTAC
>JAPYUB010000094.1 GCA_029942125.1 Candidatus Thalassarchaeaceae archaeon
GATGGTCAAACGTTCTCGACTGCAGATTGGTGTGATGATGCGTCGGTTGAATCTAATGCGTATGGGTGTGCAAAGGCTGGTGCGGAGAGATTAGCCAGGGAATGGGTGGCTGCAAAATCCGATGCAGAAAAACCACGGTATGTTTCCATCAATCCGTCCATCGTCTTTGGCCCGGTAATGTCGAAACGGCATCTGAAAGGTTCGATGACCATCATCGATCACCTCCTGAAACGAAAACCTCCTGTGTTACTGAAGATGCACATGAATATCGTTGATGTTCGAGATGTGGCTTACGCACACGTACGCGCGCTGACTGAAGGCAAAGATGGGGGGCGATACATTGTGTTCAACTCTTCAATGTGGATGCCGGAGGTGAATGCCGTACTGCGCAAACAAATCCCAGATAGAAAATGGCCGCGTGTAGTCTTGCCAAAATCATTGAGTTATGTAATGTCCATTTTTCATCCACAGATCAGCATAGGGTGGGTCAAACGCAACATCGGGACCTCGTGTGAATACGATTCAAGTCCCGCCAACGAAGAGTTGGGGATTGAATGGACACCTGTTGAATCCTCGATTGTAGATGGGGCTCGTTCTGCGATTGAAGCCGGATGGCGCTGAATACTATCAAGCGAAGGATTGAGGAATGAGGGCCCAACTCGGGTGATTGATGGAACCTGCGGATGTGTGGGGTGCGCGCTGGGGTGCGTGTGACAATACATTGGCTCGACGATACATGGAAGTGGCCTGTCGCAAGCAAAGTTTGGTCATCTTGGCGGCTGACCTGAATACCATGGCGGGACTGAATGATTTGGTCGATCAAGTCGGCCCCCATATCGCTGCACTGAAGACACATGTCGATCTTGTAGATGATTGGACTGCAGAAAGTTGGGCGGCACTATGCGAAAAAGCAAAATCCCACAAATTACTCATCTTTGAGGATCAAAAATTCGGTGATATTGGGCCTATTTCTCGCGGACAAATGGCTGGTGTCTATGATATTCGTTCCTGGGCGAACGTCGTCACGGCCCACGGCATCTCTGGGCCAGACATCGTCGATGGTCTGTGTGCGGGGTGGACAGATGTTGGTCGTGAAGGTGGTGTCCTTCTACTCGCACAAATGTCCAGTAGAGGAAATCTTCTAGGATTACCCGGATATACTGATGAGATGATCCGCACCGGAATATCCAATTCAGGTGTCTTTGGCTTCATTGGCAACGGAAGTCGTGCAAATGAATTGGCTGAATTACGTCAAAAAGTTGGAAATAAAAAACTCATTTGGACTCCTGGGGTGAATCTAGCTGTCGGAGATGGTGAAATGGGTCAACGATATGGTGACCCCCGAGATGCTGTGCTTGCTGGTAGTGACGGGATTATTGTTGGTTCAGGCATATACAAATCCGATCAAAAAGGTGAGGTTGCAAAGGCATACGCTGACATCTCATGGGATGCTCTGCTCGAACGGAGTGAGATTTAATGGAAGCACTTGTTGGTTGGTTCTTGGTTCTAATTCTAACTGGTGTCATCGCATTAATTGGGTGGCTGCAATGGAACTCCTATCGCACCCTAGGCCAACGTATCGATCAATTGGATTCTACATTAATTGAAAGTGCGGGTACGCGCGTTGAGAATGTCTTGGACGCACCACCAGGAAGTGTGGTTGTCCCTTATGTGGCCATGAGTATGGTTCCTGTACAGAATATGATGCAAGCACCTATGTCCGTCACTGCTCCTGTGAATGAACCACAAGCAGCCGTCAGATTGGTACAGGACTGAGTGCGCTTCACTTGCGGATAAATGCGTAAATAATCACAAGGATACTGGCACCTAGTGCTACATAATCTGGAATGCCCATTGTGGGGAATGGTAGTGACCACCCCATTTCGTTACCAATGTTATGAATTCCTAGCCAATTGATTCTAGTTGCTTCTGATGTGCACTGGACTGCTGAACAAGTTGAATTTAGAATCCCAAATACCCCGAAGGTGTTGGCCGCACTGATGATCAATGACAGGAATCCAAATCGCTTCAGGCCTTTACCTGCACGCTTTGTCGAAGGAGGAGGGGGGGCGGACAGAAGAGGAAGTGGCGCAGGAAGGGGCATTGCGGAAATGACATCGACGATGTCTTCGTCGTCTCTCTTGGCTCGCATATCATCGACATCTTGTGGATAAAGTTGGTCGAGATCCTCGAGGCCGGGGGCTTCCGGAATATCACCCATGATCATGTCCCAATTTCCATCGATGATGGATTGGGTGACGGGCTTTTCCAACCAGGCTACTGCTCCTGCCGAGTGAGTGGCATCGGCAGCAAGTTGTCGTTGATTACGTGAAGCCATGAATGTGATTCTTGCGTGTGAATCCGATTCGCGCATTTCCAATGCTGCTATGTGACCATCCATCGTTGGAATGTCAAGTGAAAGTAAAACCAAATCAGGGCGATGTTGGACATAGGTGTCTACGGCAAGATCGCCATCTTCACAAACTTCGATTCTCCATCCTTTCTGAGTGAAGACTTGGGACAGGCGCATGATTGCATACTGATTGTTGTCGACAATCAACACGAGTTGTGCCCCGGGGTCGTCTGTCGTGGTTACGCGCACCATGTCACTGGCCTCCTTCGGGGTCGTTTATCATCAATCGCACCCTCAGTCTATTCCTCTTCATCGTCGATGAGTGTGTCGGAAGGTGCAGTTTCCGGGGCAGTGAATGTTTCCTTCAATGCCTCTTGTCGCTTCATTTCCGCCTCAATTTCTTTTTGCCGCTCGGGTGCGCGAACGAAATGCATTTTTAATTCGGAAATTAAGCCGCGAAGAATTGTTTCCTCCACCTCCTCAAGGTTGCCCTTGGTTCGAGTTTCTATAGTATCCAATAGATCTATTGCGGCCTTTGCTTCGCCTAAATTGAAGTGGATCATGCCCTCTTCATCTGGAAACATGCCAAGGTGCGTCATAGCGCTGCGTTGTAACATCGAAATTAACGAGAAAAATCGTTGGCTTTCCTCGCTCTGGAGTATGTCATCCATCATTTCACCTCATTCAAACATCATATGTAGTAACCAATCGGGATCGAATTGTTGCAAGTCACCATACCCTTGTCCAACACCAGCGAGGACGATGGGGCGACCGGTCGCATGAGCAATCGATAGGGCTGCACCACCTTTAGCATCTGTATCGAGTTTGCACAGAATTGCTCCATCGAATTTGAGTGTGCGTTGAAATTCTACCGCTTGTTCAACGGCATCGTTTCCAGCGAGAGCATCTCCAACGAATAGAACAAGATGCGGTCGAGTTACCCTGTGCACTTTCTGCAATTCATTCATGAGATTGATTTTGTTCGTCATTCTACCAGCAGTATCGATGATTACCACATCGGCGCCTCGCGCTTTCGCGCTTTCAACGGCATCACGGGCAATGGCGGCTGAATCACCACCTCGTTCACTAGATACACAACGAACGCCAATTCGCTCGGCATGAGTTTCAAGTTGATCAATTGCACCAGCACGGAATGTGTCAGCGGCAGCCAATATGACTGTTTTTCCTTCTTCCTTGAGACGGTGTGCAATCTTAGCTGTAGTGGTGGTTTTTCCTGTTCCATTGACTCCGACCATCATGACGATGACTGGGGTGTCGCCGGCATCGACCATTTGGTCAATTGTGGCGTTAAAATCCCAATATCCCGCTGACAATAGGCTACGTAGTGCGCGCTTTAGACTGGCTTCAATCACTTTCGTAAGATCGGCCCCTCTTCGCAATCGGCTACCGATAAGTTCGCTTCTCAGTGCAGCCAGAACTGCTGCTAAAGCGCGGCTGCCCATATCTGCCTCTAGCATCACAAGTTCGAGTTCTTCTAGTAATTCGTCAAAGACAGGCCCGTCCTTAATGACACGGCCACCCTTTTCGACAACGCCACCACCAAGATCGATATCAAACTCGGTACCTTTGTCAGTTTCAACTGTTTTCTTTCCAACGGATTTTCTTGGGGCTTGTTCAACTTCGACGAGTTTGCGGCCGGTGGTTGAACGCATCACGCGGAGGTCGACTTTGGAGCCGTCGGGTCGTGTGACTTGATCAACATCGTATCCCTTTTTTGCGAGTTGTTGCTTTTCCTTTTGTTTGCGCTTCTTCTCGCGCTCCAACAGCTTGCGCTCTTTTTTGGAAAGGGTTGCTGCCGGCAAAGGTTCAGGTTCATCGTCCCAATCATCCCATTCTTCTTCTATGGGTTCAGGGGCCTCGGGTGGAATTTCAATTTCAAGGAGGTCGTTCCATTCTTCTTCAACGGGTGGTGTGGTTTCTGCAATGGCTTGTTCTGCTTCTTCACTGTCTTCCTCTGTGGTTAGGGCATCCAAATCCGTATCATCAACAACCTCCTTGACACGTTTTCGAAAACGATCGAAAAATCCCATGTAATCACCTAGTCATCCAGGGTCAATTCAGTGCCGTGCTTCCGGCGTCGACGTTTGGGTTTTGTCGGGGTTTCTTCCTCTTCTGATTGTGCTTCGGTGGCTTGTTGAAGATCTTTGGCGGCTTTTGTGAATGTGTTCGCAAGGTCGGTAACAACCTTCTCGGTTTCCATAAATTCGTTTTGGAGGGTGTTGAGAACCTCATCGACCTCGTTGAGTCTGGCTTCTAGAATTGTAATCGCCTCTTCTCTGGGCTTTTCTGCTTGGACCCCTGAACCGATATCAATCACAACTGTGTCGCCTTTTGGGGATGCTGGTAATTGAACGCCGGCACCCAATGGAATCATGGTGGATTGGGTGGAATCAAGGGTCTTGAGTGCAGCGATTACGCCTAGTTGCTCAAGTCTGATCTCGGTCAACTTGGTGACTTGTTCTTCGATGCGCGCCATCTTCTGTCGATTCATCTCGACAAGTTGCGCAATTCGCTGCAATTCCTGCTGCTCCATCACCGGCCCTCTGGTCCGGTCGACCCGCTCGTGTGTCATCAAGCCGTCGATGCGTGCATCGCGCCACCCTGAAGGACTGGCGCGCTAACGGAGGGGTATGGCCGTACTCGCTGCTGTCCTCCTTTGTGGTGGCAAAGGCAGTCGGATGGTGGCGGGGGGCGTGACCACTCACAAGCCACTTCTGGAGGTTGGAGGGGTGCCTGCTACGCGATTCGTTGTCGAAGGACTACTCAATGGTAATTTGGAGTTCTCTCAGTTCATCATCGTCGTGCCGCCGGGACGTGAAAAGGAATACGAAGATGCGTTGGATGGATTAGGTTGCCGAATCGTTGTCCAGGGGCGTGCATTAGGCACTGGAAATGCAGTGTATGATTCGCTTGAACATCTTCTTGCTCCAATTGAACACGTCTATGTCTCATTCGGCACACAGCCCCTGGTTCGAACTGAGACGATTGAAGGTACTCTGGATGTGCACATTAATCAAAATCTAGGATTCACATTGGCCACTGTTGTCATGGACAACCCATATGCACCATTACTCAGAGATTCTGGGGGGGGCGTGTGCGGCTCAGTTGAAACCCATCTTGAGAGCGCAGAGATGCCTGCACATGGTGAAACAAACATCGGCGCTTACTGGGCTAGCCGTTCTGCTCTGGATGTTGTTTTGCGCGGCTTACACGATCAGCTGTATGTTGATGAAAAAAATCGCTATGCAACTAATTCGGGCGAATTGGGATTTCCAAATGAAATGGTTCGAGGTTGTCTGACTGCTGGCTTGGGTGTAGACGGGGTTCCTATCGCCACGGAAACCGAGATGATGGGAATAAAAACTCCAGAAACCCTTGCTGCCATTAGGGCAATCGTTGGATGAATCACTCTTCTTCTGCTGCTGTTGTGGAGAAGTCGTGAGTGTCACGGAATGCAGAAATAACTGCGGGAGCTCTAGATTCGGTGGGCTCGATCTGGGCCACACTCTCAATATTGACGAAGCGCCGATTCACGCCGTGACGGCTGCCAAAGAAGGAGTAAACACGGTGTCTTGCGTCGATTTCGTCGGTTGCCACGACGTCCTGTGTGAACTTCTGGACAATTCTTCCATTTGGGAAGGTTCCGGTTGCTCTGAAGGCGTGCATCGAGCCGGCCCACCCGCCTTTCTCGTTTAAGCGCACCGTCTGACCATTGGGGGCGATGATTGAAGATTGGTGGATAAGTCGGTTCGCCATGCGTCGGGTAGCACTGCTGTTGTGTGTGCTACTTCTCACACCTGTAACGGGTGCGTGGTCGTTGCCTGAATTGCCCAGCACGGAAAGTGAATGGGTCGAAGTCAAAGAAGGCGGGTGGACGCATACTGACTGGAATGCAC
>JAPYUB010000095.1 GCA_029942125.1 Candidatus Thalassarchaeaceae archaeon
GAGTGGACTCTTCTGGATTGGGTGGATGCTCGTCTCAGTACCACCAGATGCGATTGCCAATGGCATTGGAGAAACAATATGGGGGTCTTGGGTCGATGTTTTCCTCAGTATCTTGATTTTGGTCGCTGCATTGGCAGGATCTTTCTGTGTCATGATGGGAGATGAGCGACATAAGGAAGCCCTGACTTTGGCTGTATTGACCATTGCCGGCGGAGTAATGTTCAATGAAATCATGCACAATGGTTCAGATGGTCTCTCAGCTGCTGGATGGCACCAAATTCATTGGGAAGAGATGATGTTTATAATTGGCGGATTGCTTGGAACTCTAACCGCAGTATTGGCTTTCATTGCACTGGTCTATATGGCGGAAAAGCGAGCGCCAGACCCAGATGTGATTGCACCGCTAACTGAAGATGAGAAAGCAGTTGTGGACGCTGTTCTAAGATTGCATCTTGAAGTGGAGGAAGCCGAATGATGAATGAAGAAAGAGATTCTTGGTGGGGGCCTGTCGCTCTCTTGATGTTCCTCATCGCTTTCAGCATGGATCTTCTCGTATGGCAACTATCAGGTGGAACCGAATTATCTTCGATTGTCGAACGGATGATTCTAGGATTCACCTTGGCCTTCGGACTCACCAGTTTTGCGCTGCTGCTAATCAGTCTCGGCGCGGTTCACCGTCACGTTCGTTGGCAAGAACAGATGATGGGGCTATCCTTACTGACTGGACTCGGGTTATCATTGACAAATTGGCAAATGGATGGGTCCTTTGATGCGATGCGTGGAGAAAGTGTGATTCTGTTGTCTGGCGTCACGGCGATGCTGGCCGCATTGGGCCTCGTCTTTGGACTCCTACTAGCCCTAGTCACGGGAAGAAAACACATCCCAGACCCATTGTTGCAGATGGAGTCAACCCATGGTGACGTCTCACTTGAACTAGAGGACTGAACTTCAACGCCCGTAGGGCGTGAGGTAACCCTGATATAGAGAGGGTCGGTCGCCGGCTCGCTGAGGTGATGAGATGAGCAAGGGTACTCCAAGCATGGGCAAGCGCCAGAAGTCCACTCACATTCGTTGCCGTCGTTGTGGTCGCCACAGTTATCACAAGCAAAAGCGACAGTGCGCATCCTGTGGATTCAACGTCACCTCAACTATGCGAGGATATCGCTGGAACAAGCGAAATCGAAGCATGTACCAAAAGAAGTAATCTTGGAACGCGGAAGCAAAACGGGGCCGTCAAACTCTAAAGCCCCCTCACATGACGACAGACTGGGTTGCACTATGTGTGGTATCATTGGCGTCGTTGCCCAAGTTGGCCAACCCGTGGCACCTATCATCTACGACGGTTTGACTGTTCTACAGCATCGTGGTCAAGATGCGGCCGGAATCGTCACTTGCAATGAGGAACATCTCTTCCAAAGAAAGGCAAATGGGCTGGTCCGAGATGTATTCCAGCAGCGGCACATGGACACATTGGTTGGACACATGGGTGTCGGCCACGTCCGTTATCCAACAGCAGGAACAGCCTCTTGTGCCGAAGCACAACCATTCTACACGAATTCCCCGCATGGAATTTCTCTGGCACACAATGGAAATCTGACAAATGCTGATGAATTGAGAGAGCAACTGTACAGGGAGGATCTACGGCACGTCAATACCAGCAGTGACTCTGAAGTTCTGATGAACATATTCGCTCATGAACTCCTCGAACGTGGAAAGATGTACATCGATAAAGAGTTGCGATTGAATGTTGAGGATGTTTTCTATGCAGTATCCAGGGTTCACGAACGCTGTCGTGGCGGATATGCAATTATCTCGATGATCACAGGTTATGGGGTCCTCGGATTCCGAGACCCTTGGGGGATTCGCCCTCTCATCCTTGGCCGCAGGGATAGCTCAGACGAAAAAGGTGATGAATGGGTACTGGCCTCAGAATCAGTTGCCTTAATTGCCCTCGGTTGTGAAGTTATTCGTGACGTTGAACCTGGAGAAGCGGTCTTCATCACTGCGGATGGAAAATTATACGAAAAACAATGTTCAGACGAGGCGACCTACTCACCCTGTATCTTTGAGCATGTCTATTTCGCTAGACCAGATTCTGTCATCGATGGAATCAGTGTTCATCGGGCTCGACTAAAAATGGGGAGGAAACTGGCTGCCCGAATTCCAATTGAACACCCCGATGCAGAAATTGACGTCGTCATCCCCGTTCCAGACAGTGGTCGAATCGCAGCCATGGAACTGGCAAAGGATCTCGAGGTTTCCTTCCGTGAAGGATTCGTCAAGAATCGTTACGTAGGTCGCACTTTCATCATGCCGGGTCAAGCCATACGAAAGGAGAGTGTTCGCAAGAAGCTCAATCCAATTCCCTACGAATTTGAAGGGAAGAATGTACTACTAGTGGATGACAGTATCGTCAGAGGAAATACAAGTGCAAAGATTGTCGAAATGGCACGAAATGCTGGCGCCAAGAGAGTGTACTTCGCCAGTGCAGCCCCACCTGTCATCCATCCAAATGTGTATGGAATCGATATGGCCGTCAAGGGAGAATATATCGCTCACGGGAAAACACAGGAAGAGGTCAGTCAAGCGATTGGTGCAGATTGGCTCATGTATCAGAAACTCGAAGATTTGATTGATGCCTGTCAAGGCGGAACGTGTGGAGTCGTGAATTTCGACACCTCGTGTTTCAATGGCGTGTACGTCACTGGAGATATCGATGAAACCTACCTTGAGAAACTTGAGGAGGTTCGAAATGATGCAGCCAAGGCAGCACAAATCAAGAATGATGAGATTATTGAGATCCACAACGAGCCCTGAGGTGATTGGATGGGCCAATGGATGGTCCGGATGGGTGAATCAATGCTCAAATCCAAACCGGTTCGAAAGCATTTCACTCAAACGTTGAGAAAGACGCTCATTGCACAGGGCCACATTAGAGGTGCCGAGATTAAAATCCGCGTTGAAGGTGGGCTCATGTTTGTCAGTGGGGAAGAAGATGTAGAAATTGTCGACGCGTTGAAGCATACATTCGGCGTCAATGCGGTAGACCCTTTCACTGAAGTTGAGGCTACACCAGAAGATGTGGCATCTGCCGCATTGGAATTCAATCCACAACCGAAAGGCACGTTTGCTGTTCAATGCAAGAGGCATGGAGTCAAAGGAAAATGGACCAGCCAACAATTCGCCGGAGCAGTTGGCGCTGCCGTGCTTGATAAGGTGGATTTGACAGTCAATTTGGGTAATCCAGAATGGGCCATTCGCGTCGCTTTATTCCCCGAAAAGGCCCGTCTACTCGGAACTCGATTCATGGGCCCGGGTGGTCTTCCCTCTGGCGTACAAGGACTGGTGATGGCACATCTGGATTCAGAGGAAGATGTACTGTGTGCTTGGTTGATGATGCACCGGGGCTGTAGAATCAAACCGCTCAACGGATCAGTTGATTCACTCAAGGCGTGGGATCCCGCCTTGGCGTCGGAAAAATATGCAGCAGAATTGGTGACCGGCCCCGGTCGAGAAAAAGATCCCATGCCTTGGGGCATCGTTGGCCATCATCTCCCCGAGGCACCGACCACCATTGACGATAGTGAATCTGTGCGAACCCCTCAGGTGCATCTTGAACCACTCGTGGGATGGTCGGAACAAGAAATTGGGGACCTTAGAAACAGAGTTTTCGAATGAAGCCTCGCAGCGGCAATCTCAAGACAGAGTGGGCAGGTCAACAATCATGCCGATGGTCATCGACCCGATTGCTGAAATCAAGTGCGATGCCATCGTTCGTGCAATCGATGTCGCCCCGAATGGCAAATGGGTGGCATGGAGCAGTGATGATGGGGTTGTCCGAATTCTCGATATCACCGATACACCAACCGCATTGGAACCATTCAACGTCGACGACGCAGTGACTCATATTCGCATCGCCAGCGGTGATGTGATTGTGGTGGGTACACATACTAGCGACCTACATGGACATGAGCGTCTTGGTGGACATCGTTGGACACATGCAATTGGAGGCGGTTGTGATCACCTCAGATTGTCCGACGATGGAACCATCATCGCGAGCATCGATGGTGGACGGCATCTGCACATATTGACAGAGAACGGGGTCAAGAGAGGGCGATTCACTGCAGGTGAATTGATTTCCATATCCGTCGCTCGCGATGGAACGGGTGTGGCTGTGGCCGATGATGAGGGATACGTCCACGTCCTTGATTCAAATGGAAACAAGCGTTGGAGTCGCGCCCCAGAAGCGGACATCGGAGAAACTGTTTCTGCAATGTGTTTCTTACACGATGGCTCTCTCGTGCTCTGTCGAGAAGTTCTCGGCATCACACCTTCCGAGGTGCCTCAAATAGCACTTGAACGATGGTCTTCAACCGGAGAGATGTTGCATTCTGAAGAAATTGATTCACGGAGTGTCTGTCTGATTCCAGATGGGATTGGAGCCTTGTCTGGTCAATTCGATGGAACAGTATTGAAATTGAATGATGATTTGACATCCACGCGAATCTGGAAATCAATGTACACAATTAACGATCTTCAAAAGCATGGAAATGATTTGTTGGTCGCATCATGGTTTTATCTTCACCGAATCGGGGAAGATGGCGAAGAGGTTTGGAGATGCGAACACACCGGCATAGTTCAATCTATTATCGCAAGCCAAGATGGGTCGAGAATCATCTTGAGTGGAGACAATCAGAACCACTACACACGAGAGAATAGAATTCTATTGATTGACCCCGAGGCAACTCCCTATGCATTGTCCAATGACGCAGAAATAGACGATGATCTGCGGGAATTCTCCGATGGAGCAGAACTCAACTCACCGACGGCAGCACCCGATGACGACTTGTATGCAGATGATGGAGAAGATATGGCTGCCTTGTTAACAGAAGAGGAACAGAAGCAACTCAGTGCAGGCCCGAGTACAATTGATGATTCAGAACTGTTTGCAATGCTCGATGATGAAATCGAGCAATTGGCACAATTCCAAGAAGACGAAACCGACCTGATGGCGGGACTTTCGGATGAGAATTTTATTTCACATGTGCCCCCCACAGCCGATGCCGGCAACGATCTAGTTGTCAATGCCAGTAATGATGGGACGGCCACCGCGCTTCTGGATGGATCGGAGACATCGCCGGGCAGCCAAGGCATTGAACAATGGATTTGGAGGGATAGTCACTCAAAACAAATTGGTAAGACTGCGATGATTAATGTGCGATTGCCGATTGGAAATCATACCTTCACACTGACGGTCATCGACCCATCCAGAGAGAGCAGTACAGATACGGTCACTGTACAGGTACATGGAGAAGTCCGTGAAGATACCTATGACTTACTCGACGATTAATCAAAAATCTCTGAGAAGAAGGCTTCGACTCTACGAATCTCTTCCATGCAGACTTCATGGAACATCGGATAGTTCTCAAAATCCACCGACCATCCATTATCACTGAGAAATTCAGCTGTACGCTGAGCTGAGGATAAAGGGACCATGTCGTCCCTTGATCCATGACAAATCAGCACAGGTGTTGTTCGATTGGAATCATGACAAGCCTCCATGTGGACTTTGTGGAAAATAAGGTACCCTGACAAACATACCATCCCGGCAATCCGTTCTGGAAAACGACAACCGAGGTAGAGGGACATGGCGCCGCCTTGACTGAAACCAATGAGAGCAATGCGATTGTAAGGAATTCCGCGAGCGTGTTCTTCTTCCATCAATGAAGCAATCAATTCGGCGGATTCCTGAGCCTCTACTGGACATTCACGTTCACTTTCTCCAGCCCCAGCCCCTAGAAATCGAATATCGAACCAAGACGGCATGCGTAAACCATTGTTGAGAGTCACTCTACGCATCGGGGCGTTTGGAAAAATCCAGCGTGTTCCGGGACGAGAAATGAGTCTGGGCATATCGGCGAAATCGTTTGCGCTTGCGCCAAGGCCATGCATCCAGATTATCGATGCATCATGGGTGGATGTGGGCTCGACCACAATAGGGTCGCGCACGATATCATCTCACAGATTTGAAAGGGCGTCTGCCAATGCTGGAAGGGCTTCTTCCCATGTCGCAACGATTCCGTAATCTGCAACACCGAATATCGGTGCGTCAGGATCCTTGTTGATGGCGACGATGTACTTTGAAGAGCGCATGCCGGCAAGATGTTGAATGGCCCCAGATATTCCTACGGCGATGTACAGGCTTGGATTGACG
>JAPYUB010000096.1 GCA_029942125.1 Candidatus Thalassarchaeaceae archaeon
TACATATTCTCGTGATGCCAAAGCGTGCCTTCCTCTCCATCTGGACCGGTGATTGTCACGTTGAGCATCTGATTGAGAGCTGCGGTGGACGGTTCAATCTCAACGGTAATCTCAGGTGCGACGGCTGGAGTGAACGAAGTCAGCCAGAATTCAGCGTCGACCCCATCCATCGCTATGTCGTCAGTCCACCAATAGACATCGTTGCCAACCGCGGGGCACCACCAGTGATCTTCGAGCAGGTCGCCGTTGGTATTGTTCCACCACGTTCGGTAGGATTCTTCGCAACCAGAGTAGATAGTCGGACTCTCACCGGCTTCTGTGATGTTGTAGAGAATGGTCTCTTCTTCAATCTCTGGCGCCGGTGGCAGTGCAATTGGGCCGCCATTTCCACTCCATATTTGGGTGTGAATTGAAGCTGTATTCCAAGTCTCATTGGCACGCATCGGGAAGTCGTTGACCTCTTGAGGCGGATCATATTTGTGAGTGTGCGTGAAATCAGCTATGCCGGTCACCCAGATTCCGAAGGCATCGAAATCCAAATCGATGGATTGAACTCGATGAATTATTGCTAAATCCGATGCTCGGACCCAACGAGTTTCGTGATAATCGACCAGTAATTCTCCAGAAGCGAAAATTCCCGTATTGGGTTCAGGGAAGCGGCCATCTCCTGTACCATAGGCGTCAACCTCCAAGCGATAAGCGGGCACCATCTGCCCGGACACGTTGTAGAGTGTCACGGAGGCGACAGTAATGGATGCATCACCAGTGACAAGATCCAATGTTGAACCGGCCAAATCAGAACTGCCTTGAACCAAGTTTACTGCATCCAATTCAATGTCATAACGCCAGACATCGCCGACGTTCCAAGTAACCATGTTAGCCTCGTTAGACGAGGCCTCAGTGGGTCGAATTGAGGTCGTTTCCAAGGCCAACGGTGACGAACTCACTCCAAGGAGAAGGAGGACAACCACCAATGACAAGACTCTGGCCACATAGTGGCCACATCCGGTCTAGCAAATGAGACCACCGGCGCACTTGGCAAGGTTCATTCCTTTCACGATGACTCGCCGATTCATGGCGAAGATGTGGTCGGCCTTCTTTCTGTCCGTTCTATTGGTATCAACACTGAACTTCTATGCCGTGGTTCGTGAACCGGATCGGGTCGAAATCGACGAAATTCATGAACACCTTTCAGAGACTGTCAAAATCGAAGGGACGCTGATTTCTTGGGTTCGCGACCCTTACAGTGATGGTTCAGATCGTGTCGATCTCCAAGTAGAAGATATACCACATGTGGTGAAAATCCGTTGGTATGACACCAGTGAAGTACCGCCCATCGGCTCGACCATTGTCGTCGAAGGAGAAGTTGTGCAATACAACGGAAAAATTTGGCTCAACGCCAAGGGAATGGGTGCAATATCAGAGAAACCTGGTGCCGAGGTGGTCATGATTGAGACCTCATTGAACGATATCTCGGCCGATGCAGAGTCCTATCGTTCCGAAGTTGTGAGTCTGTCCGGTTACCTGTCGGATGCCATCGAGCCAGATGTGACATGGCAAAGTTTTACCCTTATCGACAATCCTTCTTATCAGGACAGTGACCATCGTCTCTCTGTCTCTCTTCAAGGCCGAGTCACAGAGTGGATTGAAGCGGGTTCAAGAGTTGAACTCACCGGTTGGGTGCAGTGGGATGAACGCAATTATCGCTGGTCAATCGTGGTTCAGTCTTCAACGCTAGATGTGACACACGAGGCAGGAGCCAAGCGTCTATCATGGGCGGTCGCAGCAGAGACATGGTCGTATGATATCGGCAAACTCGTCTATGTTGAAGGGACCTACAATTGGGCGGATGGTGGACACTGGCTTGTCGCACCGGGTGGCGAAAATGTCGGAATCATTTGCCTTGTTCCAAATCTAGAACTTCTTGAAAATGGCACCTTGCCCGAAGATGGTTACTCGGGACGATTGATTTGGTCGGAGGACCGAGCCCAAATCTGCTTGCAGATGAGTGATGAGGACCACACAGTCAACCCCGTTGGAATTCTCATCGGTGATTTCACCACGCTAGCGACCATTGCAGCCAATCCGTCTGATTGGAGTGGGGAAGAGGTCAATGTGGCCGGCTGGACGACAGGAGCCATCTCGCCCGATTATGACAAAGGATACATCGGCGACGGCAAGGATTACTTCGAACGATCCACAACCTTGCGCTTCCAAATCGCCGGTGCCCACGCGGAATGGATTGAGTTAGGGACATACATCGAATTCTACAACGTGACCGTGGTCTGGAACGAGGCAGAAGGGCGAATCATTCTCGATGTTCCATTGTATGCCGTCGGTACAATCGATGTACCACCAAGCATGTTCTCATGGACGGAAGGATGGGAAGCTTGGACCTGGCAGGTGAACACCCTAGTCAGCGTCAACGGAGAACTCAACCAAACCAGCAATGGTGACCTGTGGTTGGTCGCATCGGGAACAGGACAGCGGATTTGTCTGTTTGACGATGGAACCGCAATGACGACTGGATTCGATGAGGGAGGCAACAGCACCGGCGTTCAAGTTTGGACGGGGCGCTTGTTGGCGATGGATGCATCTGGAAATCCCGGTGTTCAACTTTGTTTAGCACTCTGAGTGAGGAGGGTTTCCAATGCTAGATGGAATGATGCTCGATTGGGCGTGGCTCATGGGGTCATTTTTCATCGGCATATTCCTAGGATGCATGACAGGCCTGATCCCGGGATTCCACGTCAACAACGTTGCACTGCTTGCACTCTCGATATCGCCGCTGGCTGTAGATGCTGGAATTCCATTATCAGCGGTTGCAGCGGTTATCGTCTCGATGTCGACTGTACATACATTCCTGAATTACATCCCTAGTGCATTGATTGGTGCACCGGATGGTGATACCGCACTCGCACTACTACCTGGCCACAGGATGCTGATTTCGGGGCATGCTGCACAGGGTGTTGCCTACTCCGCACGAGGGAGTCAACTTGGGCTATTGCTTAGCATTCCATTGCTGATTGTCGCGCGACTGATATTCGGAACCAATCCTGGGCTCGGCTTGTATGAAACCAGTCGCGATTTCTTGCCTTGGCTATTGTTGGGCATTTCCGCCTTTCTCATTCTCACAGAGACCACTCGCCTTGCTTGGCCACGTTGGATTCAATATGCAACGTCGTGGGCGAGGGTCGAAATTCCAAAACCGATTGAATTTACAATCCCTCTGGGCAAGTGGAAGATTAAACGCCGTTTTGAGGCGATTGACTTCAGACTTGGCGACAATTCGCGGGCTGCAGGAATGCTTGTCGCTACGGCATTCTTCCTACTGGCTGGTTTCTATGGATGGGCCGTGTTTGAGTTGCCGGGTCGAAGTCCGGTTGGAATGCCGTCAGCCACGCTGTTGATGCCCGCACTTGCAGGGTTATTCGGTATTGCCAACCTCATTGACATATACGTGACGACCTCCGAGATGCCGCCCCAAGAACAGAATTGGGAACTGCCTCCAGTAAAACCACTCCTCGTCCCCTGCCTACTCTCATCTTGCTGTGCTGCGGTCATGGCCATCCTGCCCGGGATGACGGCTGCCCAAGCGACCGTCGTGGTGATGAGCGCGCGCAACTTCTGGGGTCGTTTGACCGATCCGGATTACATCCCAGCTGATTTTGAGTATGGACCTGGCGGAATCAACGATCCGGCGGCTCGTGCAAGAATAGCTGCATATCGAGCAGAAACTGCAAGGCTCCATGGCCTTGACGATTCAAGGTTTGTCGAAATTGCTGCACCAATGATGGTCGATGAAGCGCAGGAAACAACGACTTCGATCGTTACGGATGATGTAGATGCGAATGTGGAAGTCGATGATTGGGATTCCGTAGTCGGAGGAGAGCTTGAGACGATTGGTGGCGACCACACCGAATTAGTCGAACGCGAAGCGGAAGATGATGCGCTGCTTGCCAAGGCACTTGAAGTCAAAGAAACAAGTCCTGAACTCGACGACCTCGATGCCCAAACCCGTCAACAAGATCTGGAGGTTATCGCTGTACTCTCAGCGACCAACACGGCGGTTACTGTGATGGTGCTGACTTTCCTCTACCTCGTGCTTCGTCCGCGTTCAGGTGCCGCACTGGCGCTCAACATGATGTATCCAATCGATCAGTGGACTGGGCTTGAGCCACCCGCCGATTACATCCGACTGATGGCAATTACAATCGGTGCAGGATTGTTTGCAGTTCCTGTGATGATTAAGGTCGGTCAAGGTATGCTCAAACTGCACGAATTGATTCCCCTCCGCAGCATGGTCTTGGGTGTGGTTGGATTCGTCACCCTCCTAGTCTGGTTGTCTACAGGTTGGGTTGGGATTGGTGTGCTGATTGTCGGAACGGCGATGGGGTTGATGCCACCGAGAATTGGCATTAGACGGAGTCACGGAATGGGTATCATTCTGGTGCCGATTATGATTTACACATTTGCGCAGAAACTCGACGGGTTCGGTTTCATCTAATCTGCGGAGGCACTAAGGGGGAGGCTTCCTCACGCGTGAGCGCAGGGCAAAGCCCTGCGGTGAGCCCATGCGACGCAATGCCCTATTTCTGACGATAATTATGCTCATGATGAGTCTCTCGCCATTGGTTCAAGCGACCGGTGCTAGATCTACCGCCTGCAGCGGCGATATCTGCATCAATGAACTAATGCCGAATCCAATGGGGGCGGATACGGGTAACTATCCAGCATGTGAATGGGTCGAACTCTACAACAGCGGTAACGCCGATGTGAATCTTCAAGGCTGGACCTTGGATGATCCCTCATGGTCACATCCAATCAATGAGTATACTTGGGTGGATTTCGCCAATCTAGCAACCCCCTACGTCCTGCCAGCCGGGGAATATGCCATCATCGCAGAGAACACTCAGGGCACGCTCAAACTCAACAACGCAGGCGAGACACTCGACCTCATCGATGGAACGGGAACCATCGTCCATAACGTGACTACGGGACAAGCAAGCAGTGACATCAGCAAGATTCCTGGAGCCGCAGCAACCGACGATTATGTTGATTCTAACGGCAATACACCAGGTGCGGTAAACAGCGGTGGAGGCATGGGCCCTACCTATGTCGATAGTGACATGAGAATTACCGAAGTCATGCCCGACCCGTACTGGACCGAAGACAACGCAACGTGGCCTGGCGGCGAATGGGTAGAAATCGCCAACATTGGACAGATGGCAATCGACCTTGTCGGTTGGTCGATTGATGATGCTGCGGGCAATACGATGCCGATGAACACGACGCATCTTGTGGGTTCAGGAACGATGATTCAACCCGGAGAACATCGAATCGTAGCCGTCAATGGAACTCGAACCTATGGCATGCTCAACAATGGCGCAGGCACAGAACAAATCAAACTCAGAATGCCGAGTGGTGAAATAACCCACCAAGTCGAGTATTCGGGCCCTACCCACACCGGACATTCCTACGTCAATATGTCAGCATTCACACCTGACTGGGGTCGAAATGCATACCCACTCAACACTGCGAAATGGCCGACACCTGAGAATCATAATCCCTCTAATATGATTGTTCCAGAATCACGAATTCAAATCAACGAAATCATGGCCAATGCAAGCGAAAACGACCCGGTCGGCGACTCTTGGATTGAATTGTACTACCCAGCCGATGTAGAAGGACAAGGCATCAGCAGCTTCGCTGCCAATTATGCCATCAGGACTGGGACGGGTGTTTCCATGCAACCTTCGACTCTCTGGGAAACTGGAAACGAGAATTTCCTGTTGTATGGCCCCATCAATCTATTGCACTATTTCGATTCGATTTCCTTGGTAGACAGCAATGGCGATACCCGGCAGATGGTCGCTTGGAATTCACCACAGCAAGATGACCTCAGCATCATTCCCTCCGACCCGATGATGGTGGGCGGGCCTTGGATGCCCTCGCCATACAACACCCCGGGTACATGGAATCCCGGGCAAGGCAATGGCAGTGAACAGAACGGAACCGAGGATGTTGGTTTGAGAATCTCGGAATTCCTCCCTGACCCCATCGGTTCAGATGCACAGACTGGTATGGATGGCGAGTGGGTGGAAATCACCAACACAGGCGATCAAATGGTTGACTTGGCGGGGTGGGAATTGCGTAGCGGTACGGGTTTTTCCCTACCTCCGTCCACTCTCGACCCGG